>JAHJJF010000091.1 GCA_018823135.1 Pseudomonadota bacterium | reverse complement strand
AATGCCGCAATCAAGCTGGCCGGTGCCTATTCGCATTTCGGAAAAGGTGATGAGGCCAGGAGTTGGTATGATAAAGGCATTGCCATGGGCGCCGATGACCATATCATTAATGAGGTGCAATTGCCTGATGAAACAAGGCTCATATCCGGCGTTATCAACGGCAAACTGCGGGTTAATGGCGTTGTTCCCGCCGGGGCCAGGGTCGGCCTTTTCGTCTGGAAGGAGAATGATCCTGAGGAGATTGAGCCGTGGATCATGGGGAGCAGGCTTGCGGCTATAACAGATCTGGGCGGTGAGGGAACTTTTTCTTTCAAGAATCTCGGCCGGCACTCCTACCGTCTGGCTGTCAAAACCGACAGGACAAGCATCCCGTATGATATTGCTGTGGAGCAAATCAGTCTGAAAAATGCGCCGGGGATCATTTCCCTGGACTTGGCGAATCCAGCGGTTGATCTTGGGGTTATTGAGGTGTCGGTGGATTAATTACCAGTTGGAAGGTTTTGCCAGGATACGTTTTATTTTGAGGTCAAAGAGTTTGTTGGATGATTGCGGTGCGATCAAGGCCACGGTGTCGGCCCCACGGGCTGTTCCGGCAACGGTCAACACATCATCCGGAGAGATCAGCCCGGCATCAGAGGCCATCATGGCGATTTCCACACAAACTTTTATTCCCTGGCCGAAGAGCCGCAAGGTGTTGGCAATCAGATCCTGCTGCGAGTATTCCTGTTTGGCGCGGATTGCGGTGCCGATGGTGCGGAACGGCATGGTGCCGGTGTGAACAACAGCCCCCATTGCTTCTATTTCCTGGCGGGTTTCAGGCGGCATTTCTAGGACGCCGGGCTCTTTAAACCCGACATTATGGGTGACAACCACCACTTTCACTTCCGTTCCCTGAAACATGCGGGCCGCGGCAAGGCCGGTAGAACCGACGGTTGAGGCAACCACTACCTGCTTGATGCCATATTGGTTCAGGCCCTGTTTGAGTATGGCAAGGGTCTCTTCGGTATTTGTGAAACCGGGTTTTTCAAAATACTGAGTCATAATGCAATTCCCATGTACCCATATACCAGTTGCCTAAATAATCATCAGGCGTTGCAGGTTGGTTGTAGAGGTATGAAATTTTTGAGGACTGGTCTTCCACATGAGCGGCTTTAATCCTTCCGACGATATGTCCGGGGATTGCAAGGGTGAACTGTGCAATATAGGAAATCCATAAATCAATGCTGACAAAGCGCAATCCTTCACCGGAAACATAGGTCAGATAGGCCGGATAGAGTATTTTGTACGCTTCTTTTTCCCTGTCAGGCAATGATTCCTCCCGTGTATAACCTATGGCGTCGCCAGTGGCAACCGCCTCCTGATATAAAGAAAAGAAGGGGAGGATGCGCATCAGGGCATACCATCCCTTGAACCCCCTGGGTTTTTTGACAAAATCCTTTGCATGGGCAGCTTCATGAAGCGCTATGCCCGGACTGTCTGAATAAAGGCTGATGGAGTTGGTATAAGGATTGTAATGATCGCCGCCGAAGACTCTGCCCGGCAGGATGGTATAAAGGGTTGTGGAGACAAAGCCCACGGTGAAACGGAAAAATCCCGGCATATCCCTGTTTTTGAAAAGTCTTTGCCATTCGCTGCCAGGTGAGTATTGATTTATACGGATTTTTACATTGTTAAGGTCATTGTCCACAAGATATTTTGAAATAGCGCTTTCCGTATCTGTTGATATATCGTGATTTTCAACCTTCCAGCTCCAGAGGATGAGTTTTGATGGTATTGAAAAGAAGTAATGGCCCAGGCCGTCGACAAATCCCACCGGCCTGCCGCGGACGATCTGTTTTTCATTCTCCTTGAGCATTAAAGTGTTAACGGACTCAATGTCTTCACCATATTTATAGGGAACCGTTGCGCAGGCGGATAAGGTTATGAGGGATAAGGCCAGAAGACTTTTGAGAACCAGGGGAGAAATGTGCATGGAAAACTCCTGTGTTTAAATGCCGCCAATAGCGTCGGCGAGCAGGCCCACCGCAATGCCGAAACTGTAGGAACGGTTCCAGGTGAGGATAACATCGAAATTGTCATACACCATAAAGGCGCGGCCCTGCGGACCATCCGGTTGAATGATTCTGGCGGTGATTGCTGCGCCGGCAAGATCACTGCCATCGGCCTTTCTTACGCCCAGTTGCCGCCATTGTTCAAGGGGCAGTTTCTGCGAGGCGATGAGGCCAGAATCAAGTCCCTTGGGCAGAAGCACCTCACGGCCCCAGGTCCAGCCGGTCTGCCAGCCGGATTTTTTTAAGTAATTTGAGCCGGAAGCAAAAAGGTCGGCGCCGTCCTCCCAGAGTGAAATCTTGCCGTTATTATCAAAATCAACTGCATTCCCCCGGAAAGTCGAGGGCATGAACTGCAGGTAACCCATGGCGCCGGCCCATGATCCCAGCATTTCGTTAACAGTCATGTGACCGGCATCAATGATGTGCAGGGCATGGATGAGTTCGCGTCTGAAATAAGGGCCGCGGCGTGCATCATAGGCCAGGGTTACCAGGGAATTGATCACCGGGCTTTTTCCGGTGATCGTCCCGAAATTGGTTTCAATACCCCAGAGGGCCAGGACAAATCGAGGCGGCACCCCGTATTGTTTGGCAATTATTTTTAACAGCTCCTGTTTTTCAACGAGTTTGGCGCGGCCCGTGTCAACTCTGCCTTTTGTAACAACCGCGCTGAGGTATTGCTCGAGAGTTCTTTTGAATTCAGGCTGGTTGCGGTCCAGTTCGATAATCTGCGGATTGAGTGCAACGTTGTGGAATGCCTGTTCCGTGGTCCGGGGTGATATTCCGCCAGCATGGGCTTCCTGTTTAAGCTTTTCAAGCCAGAGTGCAAAATCGTCTTCCGCATGAGTGGTGGGAATATTCCAAAGCAGGATGATCAGGAAAAAAAATAATGCACCGGCGATCTTCGGGGTGGTATTTGAGGGAGTTGGATTATTCTGTTTCATGGGGCAGGGTAATGGAGATTATGGGAGGTTATTTACTGATGACGAGGCATGGATTGCTAACTTGGCGTATTGCTCATTACTGAAACAAAGAGTGGGGGCGGCGCCGGAATTATACATCCTTTGTTTTTTGTCCATCAGGGCAAAGACAATCTGCGGCAGTTTATTGCCGTATTTGAAGTTGTCAGAATTTTTTTCCCGGGAGTCGTCGATGAATATATCATCCTGCCAGATACCGGCAAACTTTTGGCCGTTGGGGAAGGTTTTAGTGCCTTTTCCAGAAGGTTTGTCGTTTTGCCAGTATCCTTCATAGATAAAGCCGTCATCTGCATTGTAAATGCCAAAACCTTCCAGGCGGTTATTGTTCCAGTGGCCGACATATTTTTTGCCGTCGGGCCAGATCTTTGCACCTGAGCCATGAAATTTTCCCTGATCCCAGTTGCCGACATAAACTATGCCGTTTGCCGTAGCATAGGTTCCGTGCCCGTGGAACAGGTTTTTCCCCCATTGGCCTTCATACCAGCTGCCGTCGCTGCAGACCAGAGTGCCCTGGCCCTGAAAAATTCCATTCTGCCAGTGGCCGTTATAGGTTGTGCCGTCGTTATGGGTAAAGGTCCCTGAACCATTGATGGTATTGTCGTTCCATTCACCGGAATAAATTTCACCGCCAGGGGTGATAAAAATGCCTTTACCGTTGTACCTGCCGTTTTGCCATTGGCCATCGTAACTGCTGCCATCGGCATAAAGGGAAACCCCATGGCCCTGCCGGCAATTGCCCTTGATGCAGGGAGTTTCGGTGCGGTGCTCAGTGGTGGACGGAGGCTTCGTGACCGCGGTTTGAATCACTCGGGATTTGTCCGGTAGGGTGACGCGTTCAGGCGTGCTGACCAGCTTTTTTGGTGTACAGTGAGCGACAATGATGCTCACGATAACCAGAAGAATGAGGTATTTATATTTTTTCATGGGGATTAGAAATTATGATTAAATGGCGGTAATAATTTGTATCAGGCAATCCTACGATATTTTTCAATAAATACAAGAGATGAATAGCAAAGAATCGCTGTTGGTGAGAGAAATTCGCAAAAGGTCGGTGTTTCATGGCGTTATGTTGTTTGCGAAGCTTTTACTTTTCTGTATCCTGATGAAACAAGACGCCGCAATGTCTGCAGGTAGTTGCTTTTTTTAAATTCTTCTTATTGCAGGACGGACATTTTTTCAGTTCCGGGATTAGGCCGAAAACAGCCAGGAGTATGACAAGTGCGCCGGAAACAACCGGTACGGGAGATGTTGGGATTTCGGTGTCATAGGTGAGCAAACCCATAATGAGTGAAAAAAAGCCTACAGCAATAGCTATGGTCTTAAGTGACATAAGTCTACTCCATGTGAAATTTAATGAACGCATGAAAACAACATAGTAACAAAGAAATAATATGCCTTAAATCCCTGTTGCCATGGGCTGTCTGCTTTAGCCGTTGGTTGATTGCTTGAAATATAATGAACAAGACCCTGTCTGTCTACCAGGATTATCGAGCGGGCTGAAAGCATAATATCATCTTAACAGGAAGCCTCTTTGCTTTTTTATGTTTTGAGGGAAATTTTTGAAAAAACAAACGGTTCATTCTTGAACGCAAAAGGAGGAGCGCTATGGAATTAAAAGGCAAAAAAATAATAGTCCTTGTGGAAAATCTCTATAACGACCGGGAATTCTGGTACCCCTACTACCGGCTGAAAGAGGCCGGGGCCAGGGTAACGGTTGTGGGTCCGGAAACCGGCAGGGTCTATAACGGCGCCGCAGGCATTCCAGCGGTAGCGGAGCAGTCGGCCGGGCAGATTAATCCTGATGAATATGACGGGCTGGTCATACCCGGGGGATATGCGCCGGATCATATGCGTCGGCATCCGGCCATGGTGAAACTGGTCAGGGACATGGTTGAAAAAGACAAGTTGGTTGCGGCGATCTGCCATGCGGGATGGATGCTGGCCTCTGCCAAAGTGCTTCAGGGTCGGACCGTCACCTGTTTTTTTGCTATCAAGGATGACGTGGTGCATGCCGGAGCAACCTTTGTGGATGAAGCGGTGGTGGTTGACGGAAAGCTTGTTACCAGCAGGACGCCGGATGATCTGCCGGCCTTTCTCAGGGCGATAATTGCTGTACTGGTTGCATGAAAAAATCATTTTTCAGCAATAATTTCATTGGGTTGAATCGTCTGGATGATTGCGGTTTCAAGGCATGGATTTTTGAGCCCGGGATGCTTATTGCTGCTGAGGATCAATGGTGGGGTGATTCCGCCAAACGGTCTGTACCCCATGAAGGCCTGGATATTGTCTGTTTTGTCGACGCAAACAACAGGAGACATCCCTTGCCGCAAAAGGCTCGTGTTCCGGCGCTTTTTGATGGAGAGATTGTCCTGGTCATGGATGATTTCTTAGGGCAGTCGGTATTTATAAGGCATTTGTTTCAAGAAGAACGCGGGACTCTGTACAGTATTTACGGTCATGTCGTATTGTTGGAGCATTTATGCATCGGCAGCATGATACGGGAAGGAGATTGTATAGGAATGATCAACCATGACAAGGCAGTAAAATGCCCACCGCATCTTCATGTTTCCGTAGCCATTATCCCTGATGCAATAAACCCCGAGCAGTTGTCCTGGAAGAAAATATCTGAAACCCGTGAGATAACGATCCTTGACCCGCTGGATTTATTTCCTGCGGCCCATGTTGTGGTTCAGCAATAGCTCAAACGCCTTAGTTGTCATGAAACTCACCACCTCCGGTGGTGGACCCGGAAAGGTTCAACCGATCCGGCGAAAAATCAGTGTTTTTGAAACCGCAGAACATCGAACAAGGTGCCAATCGTCCGATGTTCTGTTAGAGGACAATATCGAATGTCGAAGTAAACAGCATGAAGTTCAAAGAAGAAGACCTTTCATGCAGGCAGTTCGCTCCTCAAAACGATGAAGGTCAAGAAGTATCAGTAGGTATTATCCTTCATCATTCGTTATTTTGCGGTTCGATATTCGATATTCAAATCTGTAGTAGTTAGGCCCCTTTTAGGGGGCTAACTGAGGCCTCCAGCTATGCTGGAGGAGACTCACTCTTTTTCTATTCCGATGTACGCCTTGTAAAATTTTCGGAATATCATCCTGATTCGATAAAACAATACGGGTCACGCTCTGTGAAAACATCATGCCCGGCACTATGGGCAATGGCAAGGCAGCCGCCGCAGGCCGGGCGGATCGGGCAGTCGCTGCAGTCTGTGCAGCCGTTTCTGTAGCGCTGGGCGCCTCCAGAAAAATAGATGTCACCTAAGGATTGATCAAAAATATTGCCGATCAGAGATGGAAATTTTCTGCAGGCATGCACCTCGCCATCAGGCAGGACGGTGAGAAAGTTGAAAGCCGCGCCGCAACCGTAACCGGCACAACCGTCAAGGGGGGGCAAGCCTTTCTGAAATTGCAGAATATTAAAGAGGTTGTCCTTGAGGCCGAGAATGGGATTTTTCCCCGCTGCAACCAGATAATCAGCCAGGAATTCCTTGAATCGGTCACGGTGGGCTGAGACCAGGTTGGCACCTTCGCCCACCCGGGAAAGGCGGTTGAAGGTGAAATGATCGGTTTTGTTCCTTAAAAACTCCGCCAGCGGCAGGACTTCACCCATATTGTCTTGGGTGAGAGTGAGCATGACCATGGAATAGATCTCAAGTTCTTTCAGAAGCGCAAGAAACTTGAGGGCACGCTTGAAATGTCCGGCCCCCCGGATGGAGTCGTTTTGTTTTTCAAGGCCTTCAAGGCTGATCTGGTAAAAGGCCGGTTTTCTGATGGCAATAATTCTTTCCATTGCCTGTTTCGGCGTCGGGTTTCCGAGGATTGCAACGCCCAGGCCCCTGTCCACCGCAGCCCGGTATAACTCGTGGAAATAGGGATAAAGCAGGGGGTTGCCGCCGGAAAAGGACACCTGGCCATCGACGTAATTTTCCAGGCAAAAAGCGCGCATCTGGTCAAGAACTATCAAGCCGTATTCAAGAGGCATGGGAGCTCGGTCGCTTCGGTCATAACAATGTTTGCAGCTGAGATCGCATTGCTGAGTTATATGCCATTGCAGGGTAAAAACTTCAGCGGTTTGATATGCGTCAAAAGCAGGTCCAGCTTTAAGAAAAAGGGGATCCCGGCGTATTTTTGATCCCGGGGACAGCAGAATTCCTTTGCGGACGGCTTCTTTCAATGTCTGGTCCACCGAGCCCACAGAAAGATCACTTCCGGAAATTAATGATTCCGGAGGGATTTCTTCAATGATAATTTTAAGCGCTAACAGGTCGGTTTCAATGGCCGGCCGCATCACAACCTCACCGGAGTGTTGCAGCTTCCAGACAAGAATCATCTCGCTTTCCCTGTCTTGGTCATCGGGATGAACTTTGTTCAGCAGGGGCAGGAGTTTTTGCCAGGATATTTCCAGCAGATGGAGAGATGGATTGATGGAAATCGATTCTGGATTGGTTGCCACCGCAGTGTTTTCAGCTGCGTGGGCTGCAAGCTCCAGACGGGCGAGATCCGGTAATAAATTTTTATCGTCGTCGCCCGCCTGGAAAGAGAGAGTGTTCAGGAATTTTTCCGGCTCAAAGTCCGGTCCGCATTCTTCTACAACACTCTTCCAGTCTTTAGCGGGAAGGGTTGCTTTGCAGAGCGGAAAAATTGTATCAAGGGTTTTTTTTAATGTCTCCTGCACGGGTATCTCCATATCCGGTCCTGGGCCGGACGAAAGACGTTAGTGACTAATGAAAACAACTTAAACGTTACCCTTGATCCTGAGCCGTAAGCAAGTGATTTTTAGAAGCGCCAGGGGCAACCCGCACAGGTATCAGCCCCCTCATCCACTTTTTTGCGTTTATCGGTGCTCAACTGCACCGGATTTGCTACCGCTTCAAGCGCTTGTTCCGGGTTTTTCGGTGCTACCTGCACCGGGTTTTTCTCCCGTTCAAGCGCTTTTGCCTGTTTTCGTGCAACCGGTAATGGAAAAAGCTGCTCCGGCCAACAGGCTTGCGATACCAAGTCCGGCAAGGATTTTCTTCAGATTTTTTGAATCCATAGAAGCCTCCCATGGTATTTATGGGTTAATAATTGAGGGCTCCTCTCCCAGGAATGAGAAACCCGGTGGATCGGAGATGTCTTGTGATGATGAATCTTTTATAGAATCAGAGGGTATCAGGCGTGATGAGCACAAGTCAAAAAAATAATTATGGAAAAAACGTATTTAAGAGGTGCAGGGATTATGACACTTGCAAACCCGAGTTGCTTGTGTATGATTATCTGTATTCTGCGCAGAAGAATTTTTTAACGGAAATTCTACAATTGGAGGAACATAATGCTGGTAAATAAGGAATGGACTATTGGAAAATTGCTCAGCACCTCAACAGCGTTCTGGAAAGGCTGCGCTTTACAGGCAGGAGTCAGGCTTGATGTATTTACAATCATAGGCGATCAGTGCAGGAGCCTCTCATTTATTGCAGAAAAAATCGGTGCCGATCAGCGAGGTTGCGAGTATCTGCTCAATGCCTTGTCGGCAATGGGCTTATTGAACAAAAAAGCTTCGATCTATGTTAATTCACCAGCCGCCTTGGAATTTCTTTGCAAGGATTCAAAAAAATATATCGGCTATATCATTTTACATCATCATCATATTCTTGATGGCTGGGCACAACTGGATAAAGCGGTTATTACCGGAAAGCCGGTTGAAACAAGATCCTACGGTGAGGAGATTGAGCGCGAAAGCTTTCTTATGGGCATGTTTAATCTGGCCATGGGAAACGCGCCTGTGGTCGCTGCCCAGACAGACCTTTCCGGGAAAAAACGGCTCCTCGACCTGGGCGGTGGTCCCGGCACCTATGCCATTCATTTCTGTAAGGAAAATCCAGAGCTCAATGCGGTTATTTTCGATCGCCCGACCACAGAGCCTTTTGCGCGGAAAACAGTAACCAGTTTCGGACTTGGCGAACGGATTGATTTTGCGGGTGGCGATATTAATTTCGATTCGATTACCGGCGGCCCGTACGATGTTGCCTGGCTTTCGCATATACTGCACAGCAACGGCCCGGATGAATGTCAGGACATGATAAATAAAACCGTTGGTGCAATGGAGCCAGGCGGCCTGATCATGATTCATGAGTTCATCCTTGATAATAACAAGGATGCCCCGGAGTTTGCGGCGCTGTTTTCAATCAACATGCTGATCAATAATCCGGCGGGAAGGTCCTATTCCGAAGAAGAATTAACCTCAATGCTGGAAACCGCCGGGGTCAGAGATATTTACCGGCATCCATTCAAGAGCCCTAATGATTCTGCAATTCTCTGCGGGATAAAATGATTCGGTCATTATGATGACGCACCTCAAGCCAAAGACCTCCCTGCTGGCAAGCGACCTGGACGGAACGGTCATTCCTTTTGAACCCGGACCGGAAAGGGATGCCGAGATTCAGGAATTCAACCGGTTGATGGCAGACAATGAACATGTTGGTCTGGCATATGTCACCGGCAGACATCTGGAACTGGCCCTTGCGGGGGTTTCGCAATACCGGTTGCCGGTACCGGACATTTTTGTCTGTGACGTCGGGACAACGATTTATCTCCGCGAGGGGAAAAACTGGGTGGTTGATCAGGAGTTTCGAAATCGGCTCAAGACTTCCTGGAAAGGATTTTCTGGAAGCGATATTGCTCGAATTCTTCGGGGAATTAAAGGGTTAACTCCTCAGGAAGCCGAGAAACAGAAGGAATTCAAGCAGAGTTATTATGTTCCTGTCACCCTTGATTATCGGGAAATGGCTATCCGGATAAAGGACCGCCTTGCCGGAAAAAATGTCCGGGCCAACGTCATTTACAGCGTTGGTTGCCAGAATAATATCGGCCTTGTTGATGTGCTGCCGCAGCGGGCGGCAAAAGACTATGCGTTAGCCTATTTATGGCGGAAGCTCGGATTGAAGAAAGAGCGGGTGGTGTATGCCGGAGATTCGGGCAATGACTTGTTGGCGTTTGTCAGCGGCTTTAATGCGGTTGTTGTGGCAAATGCATCCGGGACGGTAAAAGAGGAAGTCCGGCGACTGACAGGGGATAAAGGCATTGCCGATAAGGTGTTTTTTGCATCGGAAAGATACGTTAAAGGGGTTATGGAAGGTTGTTTTCATTTCAAATTATTTTCCCAGGGAGACGATCACTGACCCGCTCCGTTCTTTGCTGCTTTTTTCCCACTTAAAAGAATTAACAAGCTTTCTCTGTCTGAGTTCCTGCAGTTTGCCCTCAACCGCATCCGGCAAAACCGCCTTGCCCTGGGAATGCAACCCCTTGCCGGTAATAATCCTGATCTCCCTCAAGCCATTGCCTCTGGCCGTATGGATAAATGCTTCGGTTTTGATCAGCGCTTCAGCAGCAGTGAATCCATGCAGATCAATTTCCGCCTGCGGTTGGGCGGGGTAGGTGCTTTTCGACAAAGATTCGGCTTGTTGATGTTTTTCAGTTAAGGCATCCGGACAGGGCAAAGGGATGTCGCAGGATTTGAGAAGCTCCGCAAACCCGGGTTCCTTCTCTGTGCTGTCACTCTCATCACCCATAAGGCGGGAATTGATATTTTCTGCCCCTTTAAATATACGTATTCCGTGCTTATCTTTTCTGTAAGATTTCATTTTGTTCGATCAAGTGAATGAATTTGTTAGTGGCACGATGATTTGCGGAGAGACATCAAGCATGAGGATAATATTACTTATATGGTGATAAATCAAACAACTATCCGTTTATGGGACAAGTTTTTTTTACTGCCGGGACATAAAAACTGTTTGTGCTTGACACTTTTAAAAAGCACGTAATACAACAAAGATAAGAATGAAGCAGGAGATTTTTTAGAACTTTCAACCCATTGTGGGCGGAATATCATAAAATATCTACAACCCAGGAGGTGGAATATGAATAAGATTCTCATCGCAGTAGATGACACGAAGAGCGCTAAGGAAATTTTTGGTAAATGCAGCGAGATGTGCAAGTGTATGTCGCCTTCCGAAGTAAACCTTGTGTATGTGGAGATGTTTGAAGGAAGATCTTTGATGGATGATATGCTGGGTGATGCCGAACTTTCAACACTCAGGAATGTCCTTGAGGGGTCGGAATACAAAAACACTTTGGATGTAAAAGCACATAAAATACTTGATTACTATAAAGCGGCCATGGAAGGCAATGGCTGCAGTGCAAAAATAAAGAAAACCGTCAGGTCCGGGCATCCTGCTGACGAAATCATCAAAGTTGCCCAGGAGAGCAAGGCTGATATGATTATTATCGGTTCCCGCGGCAAAAATGTCTCTAAAATGTTCATGGGAAGCGTCAGTCGGGAGGTTGCCAATAATGCGGAGATTCCGGTGCTTATCATGCGCTAGTTTCCGGCCCGGCAGTGAACAGGGCAATTTGGGATTAGCCTGACCTCATAAAACCGGATGAGTTGAGTGCCCGCAGGCTTTCTTATCCGGTTTTTTCAATTTGGAGAAAGCCCAAAAGCTTAAAGGAGCATTATGACGAAATTAATTGTCTGGGAGACGGATTTGGCTGCGGCCGTGAAAAAGGCCAAAGCGCAGGGGAAAACAGTTTTGCTTGATTTTCATAATCCACATTGAATCGGCTGCCAGCAAATGGATGCCGTGACGTATCCTGACAGCAGTGTTGCCGCGTTTATTATGGAGAACATAATCCCGGTGAGGGTTAAATCTGACAGCCAACCCCTTGCCACGGATTTTAACATTAAATGGACCCCTTCGCTGATTACCCTGGACGGCAAAGGCGAAGAACATCACCGCACCGTAGGGTTTCTCGACCCGGCGCAACTCATTCCGTCATTGATTCTGGGTCAGGCAAAGACAGCGTTTGATGCCGATCAAACCGATGTAGCGTTGACCTTTCTTGGCAAACTTCTGGATACTTATGCAAAGAGCGATGCCGCACCTGAGGCTGTGTATCTGCAAGGGGTGTGCAGATATAAAAGCACCCAGGATCCCGCACCGCTCAAAGGTGCATATGAAAAGCTTGCCGCCACCTGGCCGGAGAATGAGTGGACGCGGCGGGCATACCCATACCGGCTGCTATAAGTCAACCGATGCAGAAAAAAGATCTGCTGCTTATTATCCTGGCGATCTTTCTGGCTGTTGCAATATTCCTCACGATAATCTTTGGTGGAGGCAGGAGCCGTCACGGGTACGGCTCCTGGTTTCATCAACAGTCCGTCACCCATACCGCCTGATACCGGCGGTAACCGTCAAATAAATATACTGCTATACTGTTTTGGCGCATGAGCCGCGGCTTTTCCGAACATCTTCACCGGCGGGAAAAATCCCTTATCCTGCGTGCTCGGCGATGTGTGATTTTCTGTCACGCTCCCGGCGGGCCTGATTGCTTCGAAATCAGGGCCGGGCGCAAGGGGCCTGAATGATGTCATATAACAGCAGAGAATTCTTAAGAGTCACAAAAAAGTAATTGTAAGCATGTGGTTTTTGTGGAAACTATACGCGGATGAATAAAAAAACGATCAGCAAACTAATAACTGTGGCAATGGTCCTTATCTTGATAGGGCTGTTTTTTTACGTCAAAAACCAAAATACTGTCCCGGAATGCATTGAGGGCGATTGTCAGAATGGAATCGGCACCCTGATTTTTGATGACGGCAGGCGTTATGCAGGTTCTTTCAGGGAAGGCTATTATGATGGCCAGGGAACCCTTACAATTGCCGACGGCCGGCAATACGTCGGGTCATGGGAAAAAGATCTGCCCAGCGGACAAGGAGTACAGACCAATCCTGACGGAACAAAATACGAAGGGGAATGGAAGGACGGCAACTATCACGGCCACGGGGTCCTGACCCTTCCCGGCGGCGGTGTCTACGAGGGCGGCTGGTTTGAGGACAAGCCGCACGGGAATGGGACCTATACCCATCCTGATGGGAGAAAATATGTCGGGCAATACAGCAAGGGCGTTGCTGAGCAGGGAGTGTTGATCATGCCGGATGGCACGGAAAAGGTGATTAATTCTTTGTAATATGCGGGGATCCTGCGTTGTTTGGGCCAACAGTGCAGGGTCGGGCTATTTTGCCGAGGCAATACGGGCGGAATTTGCCTTGTGGTGTTTTTTTACGGTTAAAGCAAGATCTTCAACCAAGAAAGGCTTAACGATATACCCTTGAATGCCCAGTTTGGCAAAAGCAACAATGTCGTTTTTTTCAGTGACTCCTGTAACAACGATCACCGTCGTCCAGGTGTCTTTTTTATTTTCACGCAAATCTTTTAGAAACTGATAGCCGTTCAGATTCGGCATCATGTAATCAAGCAGAATAACATCCGGTTTCCATTCCTCGTAGATTGCAATGGCTTCCATTCCATCATTTGCCATCTTGATCTCGAATTCATTTTCCGACAGGCCACGTTTATAAAACAGTTGGATCTGCTTGGAATCTTCAGCTATAAGAACTTTGAGCTTTGACATCAACAGGCTCCATTTAAAATTTATTGTATCACGCTACAGCGTTGAGTCCCGGCTTTCATGATGCAGGAGAGTTCTGTCCGGGTGTGAACGAAAAATCAGTAAAACTCAGCGGTGGTTTCTAAGTGCTCAGGCATGTTGTGGCCACAGCACGCCTCTTGCTGTCCACGGGAGTGATTTTTAAAGTGTATGCAGTATACCTATTTAGAGACAAAAATTAAACAGGAATATAACCGCAAGTATTTTCACCGGTTCAGTTCAGACCAGCAGACGACCTGGTTTCTGCCGAGATTTTTTGCGCGGTAAAGGGCCTGGTCCGCCTGGCTTATCAGTGTGGATTTCTCTTCGCTGAAGACAGGAAATACGGTAAGCCCCAGTGAAAGTGTGACATTGGCGGTCTGGCCTTCATGCCGGACAGTCATCTCTTCTATGGCGTTTCTGATTCTTTCAGCCATGAGGCGGCCGCCCTCCTGATCCGAGCCTTCAAGGACGATGGCAAATTCTTCGCCGCCGTATCGGGCCGCGAGGTCAACGGTCCGGACTGTTTCAGAAAGTATTCTGGCAACAGCCATCAATACCTGGTCGCCGAAGGGATGGCCGTAGGTGTCGTTAACTTTTTTGAAAAAATCGATATCACAGAGGATGAGGCAAAGTGGAGTTTTTTGCCTGCGGGCGCGCTCCAGCATGATAACGAAACCATGCTGAAAAGTACGGTGGTTTGCAAGTCCGGTAAGTCCGTCGGTTGATGCCATGGTGTTGATTTTTTCATGGGCCTGGCCCAGATCAATTTTGATGGCGATCTGGGCGGCGATCAGTTCCAGCATGTCACGGCGGTGTTTTGTGAAAACCCCAGGCCGGCACGCCGCAACGATCAAGGCGCCGATAACCTCCCCTTCCTCTTTTAGAAGAGGCATGATCAGCAGAGAGCGAAATTCGGAAATTTTTTCATCGTTGCTGAAGATCGGCGCGGGGCCGCGGTATTCTGCGGTTAAGGGAACCGTCCTCTGGAGTTTGAAGGCCTGACCGACCAGCCCCTCAGTTGCGGATTTTTCCAGGTCTTGAAATTGCTCGGCAAGCAGTCCCTCGGCCCGGACCACGCGGTGTTTGTCTTTGTTGCGAAGGCTTATGGCAATACAGTCGGCATCAACCAGGGTGCGGATCACCGTGAATGTCGCATCAAATACATGTTCCAGGCCAAGGACGGAGTTGAGTTCACGAAGGCCGACACAAACGCGCTGCATGGCTGATTTTTCTTTGTCCAGAGTCAGCATTTTTCGATTCATCGAAAGTTCAAGGGAGAATTTGCGGGCTGCAGTGCGCAGGACATTTCGTTCCGTTTCCGTCCAGGAATCGTCACTGGTGCGATCAACACAGAGAATCGCGGTTATTTTAGGGGATTGATTTTCATCATCAGGCGCCAAATCGTCCTCCACCCTGAGGGCAAAGAGACTTCCCACGCCTTGCTGGTTTTTATAATACGGCAGGCTCCAGGAGCCACCTTTGGCCGGGGCAAGTGCGACTTCACTGCCGGCTGATTTCAGAGCGCTGACAAAGCCGCCTTGACCGGGATAGGGCCCGGAAAAAATATCTTTTCTTGAGGTGGTAAGGTTTCTGAGGCGCAGTTCCGAGCCTGTCGGGTCAAGGGATAAAATTGCAACAGTGGTGAGTCCCAGGGCTTTTCTCAGCAATTCAAGCTGGAGATTGAAAGAAGCGGTGACCGCTTCCACTGCTGGGCGGCTGTTTTGCGGCTTGTCGAGGTCTTCCGTTAAATTCAGGGAGTTCAAGAGAGACGGCGTGTCGCCCATGAGGGCGAAATCCAAAGCATATTCATCTGTTTCCGCCTGGGCTTTAGATCGTGCCAGGGACTGGCGCATTCTTCTGCGATAAGCCTTGCTGTCTGTAAAAAGGCTTAAAGCGGTTATGGCTGCGGTATAAAAAATGAGATTGAGCACAAGAACAATAATCGACTGCGCGTCGGCAGCAAAGAGTCCGATCTCCATGAAAACAGCTGCCATGGTCGGCAGGATGAGTTGTTTGATGGGAAAAGACACATAGAGCCAGGCAGCAAAACAGGCCGGGAGGAAAAGAGCATGTTCGGCAAAAGGAACCAGCCGGCGAAAAAGGATCCAGATCAGGATGGTCCAGAGTAAAGGGCCGGTAACAGCATCAAGATACCGGTCGGAAATTTTTCCCTGCAGCCGAGGGTAGAGATCGCGGCAGCTTGCAAAGATCAAGAGACCGACGACAATGATTTGCAGCAAAACATTTGAGTCCGGCTCGAACAGGCCCATGGCGACAGCGGCGACGCCAATAATGCCGAATAGCGATCCGTACCAGTTTCTGATGAGAAGAAAACCTGTTTCGCTGAACCGGGACTGCTTTTTTCTGGACAACGGCTTCTCCTGCGGACAAAGGATAAATTTCTGGAAAAATCGGTCTGGCAAACCCTTGAGAAGTCGGCTCTTGTTTTCTGTGCGGCCAGCGAATCTATTTTCGCCTGCTCACATATCGCTTCGGTTTTATGCAGGCGATCTTATCAGTGAATCTTTTAATTACCTCGAAATACATTCTGCCCGTCTTTTCAATGATCGTATTGTGGTCGGCGCCCGGCACCATCTGAAATTCCTTGCCCTTGGCAGGGCTCAGCGATTGCAGTATTTCGGCGCTTGCTACCGGAATAATCTCGTCGAACTGGCCATGGAGGATAAGCGTAGGTTTGGCGATACCGGAGATTTTCTGGGCGTTTTTGAAGCCGTTCATTTCAGAGAAATCCAGCGTATTAGCGTCCACCCCCAGCGTCAGCAGTAAAGGCAGGGTGTGGGCAAAGCCGCTTTCAATGATCAGGCCGACAATGTCTTCCGGGTAGGAAGCGGCAAGTTCAATGGCACAGGCGCTCCCAAGGGAACGGCCCATGACGATCAGGGACCCGGTACGGTTTTCCCGCGACATCCATTCTTTAATCCAGCTAAAGATTGTGTGAGCATCGGCCATCATGGAGCTGGCAGTGGGCGTTCCTGTGCTGTTGCCGTAGCCGCGATAATCAACAGCCAGAAAATTAAGTCCGACAGCGTTATACATGGGCCCGATGTCGTCATAATCGCTGACGATCTCGCCGTTTCCGTGAAAGAAAAGGATGTGCGGGGCGGCTGGGTCAGAAAGATGCAGGCGCCCTTCAACGGTAATGCCATCGGCAACGCTGATATCATGTGCAACAGCATTGGGTGGCGGTTGTGTGCTTACGTCTTTGCGCGGATGGAAGAGAACGGCAAGAATATCAGGGTGATCAAGTTTTGCGTAACCGAAAGGGATTTCCGTCATGTTGTTCCTTTTTGAATTAACGTTTTAAAGATCCTATTAAAATATGTATCACCGGGTTTGTCAAAGCACATATACCGGATTTTATACGGCTGTCAAAATGGTTATTATACAAGATGCTCCATGGGTTGAGAGTGTGGTAACAGAAAATCAGGGATTTAAGAAGCGCAAGGAATTCCCGCCAGGCATAAACTGTCGCGGCTCGGGTTCAATCTGTCATGTGAGTTAAATCCTGTTTGAGCAGGTTTGCCTTTACTATGGTTGAATCTTTGTGGCAGGATAGACGAATGGTTCGATCTATCCTGATTTGAGCGGTTCGAATTTTAAACAGGACCTGCGAGTGCATTCTCCGAGGCTCAAAGCCTGGCGCTTATCTGCCGCGGGGAGCTTCAATCCGGTAAATATTGTTCGATTATCAAGAAATTAAAAAGAGGTGAGGTCATGGGGGGTGAAGTCTCTTTTGTGGCGTTAGGCAGCCGGATGCGGGCGATTCCAGAGGTGCAGACCCTTGGGGTCAAGCCCAATTACCATGATTACACTCCCCGCGAAAGACAAATGATTAACCAGGCTAAGCTGATTCTTTATCCATCATTGAATTATGCGCAGTTTTTTACCACGGCCGGGAGAAAGATATTCCCCAGTGTTGAAACCTACCTGTATGCTGATGAGAAAATAAAGCAGACAACGCTTTTTAATCTGCTGGAAATTCCTCATCCGAGAACGAGATTTTATTATTCACGGAAGAAGGCGGATATCCTTGATGATTTCACTTTTCCATTCATCGCTAAAATTCCACGCGCGTCATCCATGGGCAAGGGAGTTTTTAAAATCACCAATCTCCCGGAACTTGAACAATACCTGCGAGTCGTAAAAGTGGGTTATATTCAAGAATACCTGCCGCACAGCAGAGACCTGCGAGTCGTGTTGATCAATTACCGGTGTGTCCTTGCATACTGGAGAAAGTGCGCCCCCGGTAATTTCAGGGCCAATATCTCACAGGGAGGGGAAATTGATTTTGATAATGTGCCCGAGGAGGCCATAGGTCTTGCGGAAAAATATGCCAGGCGCTGTAAGTTTAATGACGTTGGGCTGGATTTATTGCTCCATGATGATTCATGGTATATTATCGAAGCCAACATGCAGTATGGGCGAGAGGGCTTCAGGAAGAAGAAAATGGTTCTCAAGGAAGTAATTCGTGAAAAGCTCTTGTCCGGGGAGTTGTTTTCATCCCCTTGATCTGTGTTTATGCTGCTGTCCCCGTGAATGCCAAAAACGGAAGCATTTCTGTGGTTTTTCCGGCTGGTATTTTCGCGCGGCGGAGCAACAGGCCCGGGCTACGCTCGTTATCGCTTAAACGCTTTGATTATCCTGGTAATTTCATGAAGAAAGTCTGTGAAGTGTGTGGCGGATCGGGCCAGATAAGCTATTTTAAGGGGGTCAGCCGGTTTTTGCTTTCCACGGAAGAATGCCCGCAATGCCTCGGCCTTGGCTCTGTCAATCCGGGCGACGAGGGAACGGCATCCAAAAAGATAAAGACGGAAAAAGGCGATAAACCTCGGAAGAGCAGGAAAAGATAATTTTCTTAACAATTATGATATCCCGGTTGACTGCATGTGTGGGTTTGTGGTAATCGGTGAGATGCTGCGTCTGAAATCATGCGTTTAAACACGGATCTGAACAAAAAAGAAAACAGGAGATACCATGAATATTATCATTGGTTCATTGCTCATATCAATAATTGCGCTTAAATTTCAATTTGAGTCGGCATGGCCTTTTTTCCTCTGTATTGCCGCAGGTCTTCTGCTCGCGCCGATCCATAATAAACTCCTCGGGGAAACCAAGAACGCACCCATTGGAGTTGCCTATCTGGTGGTGGTTCTTGCGGCGGCATCGGGAATTATTGTTCAGCCGCTGTTTTTCAGTTTCGTACAGATAGCGTTACTTTTTCTGGGCGGTGCATTGCTCTATGCAGGCTTCAAGGAGCAGTACGCTATCAGGGGTTAACCCCTCCAGTCTCGTTCATAGATAAAGTGCATTTTTTCATAAGCGGCGGAAGTTTTAAGGCTCCCGCCGCTTATTTTTTTGTTTTCCGGGTGGGTTGCCGGATTAACAGGATTGATGAAATCGCAGATAGCGAATGCAAAGAGACTTGGAACAGACTGATTTAATCGACAGGGGTTGTAACGTGTTGATTTTGTGAGGTGGACCTTTTGCTGCTGCAACTTGATACGATTCCGACAAGATTGATCACCGTAACTTCCGGGGGAGCGAGAAATCGAATCGGCGGACCCCAGGTTCCAGACCCTCTGCTCACATACAGTAATGTGCCGTTTTTCCTGTTGAGATGGCCGGCCCTCACCGGATATCGAAACCAGGTCAGGAGATTAAACGGAAAGATCTGCCCCTTATGGAAATGGCCCGAGAGTTGAAGATCAAAAAAGGGTGCACTGTCCGGGTCAACCTCTGGCCGGTGTTTCAGGAAAAGCACAAACTTTTCGGGGATGATGCCGGAAAGAAATGTCTTTTCCGGTAAAGCAGGGCGCTGGGTGATAAAATGACTCGTTTCATCGTCAACACCTGCAAGGATCAGGGTGTTGGTTATCGACAGGTAATTACCGTGAAGCAAAGTAAAGCCGGCACTTTCGGTAAAAGACACTGATTTTGATAATCCTGCGTAATATTCATGATTGCCGGTAACGGCATATTTTCCATACCGGGGCTTTATTTCCTGAAACATTGCGGCAAGATCAACCGGTCGAATTATAGAGCCGTCAACAAGATCGCCGGTTGAAACAAGCAGATCCGGCTCTGCGGCCTTGACCGCCGAAAGTATTTGTTGAAGCCTTTTTTCTCCGACAAGAAGCCCCAGGTGTACGTCAGAAATCTGCACGATTCGCAATGAGGTGTTAGATGGTAATTTTTCTGTTTCAATGGTGATTGTCTCCATGCTTATATTTCGGGCTTCGAAAAAACCATAAATGCAGATCGCCGAGGACAGCGCCAGGGGAACGAAAAAGACCAGCGCTGGATTCAGCTGAAAGGCCGGGAACTTTTTTCTTGTGAAGAATTCCTGGAGTTTTGAGGCCACTCTCAGGAAGTCCACCACAACGGCAATGGAAACAAAGAGGAACAGGAACCCCATCCAGCAGTAGCCAATCCACGCCATGAGTAATGCCGGAGTTTCATGGGCGGACCTTTCCAGCAGACGGACAATGATCGGTGCTGCTGTCATTACTGACAGGAACAGGCAGAGCAGAGAAATTCTATTACGCCCGAACTTGAAAGCGCTTTTGGCCTTTATGAAGAAATAAAGATGTGCAGAACCGTAAATAGCAAGAAATGTGAGCAGAAAAAGGGACATGGTTTTTTATAGAAAAATGTTGCTCTTGTGATGTGGGATAATCATCTCACCTTTTTAACTGGTCGTATTACTAATAAGCAAGTAAAGATTATTGCACTGTTTTTGGCGCGGGGAGTTTCACCAGAGAAATTATTATAGCATCAACCCCAGGAACAAAGGAAAAATGATCCTGATCTTCTGATCAAAACGTTTCAGGTCATTGTCGTATCCTGCTCGCAGCTGAGAATTATAAAGATTCACAAAAAGGAAAATATGATGAAAGACGATCATGCAGGTCCGAGAAAGGAAAAGCCCGATCCAGACAGAATGGCGATTTTACGATCCCTGCCCATTGAGGTGAAACAGCAGATTACCGGTGAGGAGGCGCAGGCCTTTCTTTATAACGAACCGCTGCCGGATTCCTTGCTTGAGAAATTGAAGGATTATCTTGTGGAAGACAAGGACCGCGCACCTTAAGGGAGCAGAAATTTATTGGTTGACCCGTTTCCTGAAAAGGTTTAGCGTAATTTCTCGATATTACCATGAGTAATACTGTTGTTAGCCCCAAATTGCCAGATCTTGCAAAGAGAGAATTTTCAGGCTGGTGTTTAATGATTATCGGAATTCAGTAAGGGATGACTGAGCGAAAAACAGAAAGGGAAATCTGGGCCATAGGCGGTGGTAAAGGCGGTATCGGCAAGAGCTTTATCATCAGCAGTATCGGCAGCACGCTGGCGATGCGCGGCAAAAAAGTCGTGCTCATAGACGCTGATTTGGGCGGCGCCAATTTGCATTCGTTCCTCGGCATGAGCCGCCCGAAAACCTCCCTTTCTGATTTCTTTGATAAAAAAGCCCCTTTAGAGGATTTGCTTGTCGAGTCCGGCATCCCTAATCTCAAGCTTTTGAGCGGTACAGTCAATTCGCTCTCCTCTGACAGCATTAAGCACGCGCAGAAACGAAAGTTTTTTCACCACATCAAAGAACTCGATGCCGACCACATCCTCATAGATCTCGGCGCCGGGACCCATTTCAATACCATTGATACCTTCCTGCTTGCCGATAAGATGATTGCGGTGATCGTTCCTGAGATGATCGCCATAGAAAATATGTATTATTTTCTGAAAAACGTGTTTTTTCGGAAACTGGTTACCGCCATGACCATGGCCGGTAAAAAGGACGTTGTAACCGCTTCCTGGAAAAACAGGGGAAAGCTCGGCATTGAGACCCTCAAACAATTGCTGGATTATCTTAAAGGATATTCCGAACAAGTCGAAGAGGTAATCACCAGTGAACTGAATAGTTTCACCGTAAATATTCTGTTGAATAAGTCGAAAAACGGCAAGGACGCTCAAGTCGGACATTCAGCTAAAAGCGTCTGTATGAAGTATTTCGGCTTCAATGCAAAATACGTCGGGCATGTAGAGTTTGACGAGTTCGTCACCAGGAGCACCAACAAAAGGCAGGTCTATGTGCAGCAGCATCCGGCCTCAAAAACAACCAAGCAACTCGATAAGGTCATTGACAACCTCATTGAGGGTCGGCAGGTAGGAATGGCCGGATGAAAATAAACAGGGACGAGTTCAGAAATCACTTTGAAGTGCTCGAGCTTCCTCTTGATTCGTCATTGCAGGAAATACGGACATCGTATAATTATCTGAAAGAGCTGTATTCAACGGATTCCATTGTCACTTTGCCGGCGGCAGGGGAGATTTCCAACGAAAGCGTTGCGGAGATTCTTGAATCAATCGAAGATGCATACCAGCATCTGCTTCTCTTGTTCAAGGAGGAGGGTAAGGCCCTTGATTATGAGCTGAAGCGCCTGGTTGACGAAATATCTGAATTTGACGGCCATGCGTTAAGGCAGATAAGGATTGCCCTGCACGTCGACCTCGAGGATGTGGCCGACACAACAAAGGTTCAACTCCGGCATCTAAAGAATATTGAAGAAGAGGACTTCGCAGCCCTGCCGGTCCCGGTTTATACCAGAGGATTTGTTGTGCTTTTGGCAAAATATCTGTCCCTTGATCCGGAAAAGGTTGCCCAGGATTATATGAAGCGTTTTGCCGACTGGAAAAAAGAAAATCCCTAAGCCTGGAAAGCCCGGAGTTGCTGTTTGGGAGAGAGGCTGAAGGTGTTTCAGAACCCAAAGCGTACCGTGCGAAATATCCAGGTTAGAGCCGGGGGCGTATTTTTCAAAAGATATTATTCCTGAAAGTTCATCTCTCCGGGAATCCGTTCTGAAAAGACCCGGACCAAGGTTCCTGTGATGCCAGACTCCCTTACCCGTATAATCAAGAGAAATTGCGATATTTCCGACGCCAGGGACAATGGCATATACTCAATCTGTATTCTGGTATTAAAACTCCGCAATCTCTATAAATGGGAAAAAGGCCTGGAACCATGGGAGGAGCCCGAATCCCATGCAGTACTCGATTGGATTGACACCAGGGAGTCTTGCTGGAAGACCCTGCTTGGAGATGATTATGCCAGGCTTTCGGTAAATGGCAAGGCCTTGGATCCTTTTGATATCCGGTCGGTGAATGAGTCTTTAAGCAAAGGCAAACAGCTTTACGGCGCTGGCTACGGCAGGTCTTTGAAGGCAGTGTTTTTTCTTGCCGAGATTCTTGAAGAGCGCCGGGTCGAAGACTATCAGGTCTTTATTCTCGGGCACGAAGAAGCCCGGGAGCTTGCCAGTCCTTTTGCAATGTCTCAGGACGGGGTTATTTATCTGCGCAGGGAGTCGTTGCGGTTTTTCTTCTGGGATCATCTTCAGGAGGCGAGGCCTTCAGCGAAAGCGGCTATTCAACATGCCCTGAAACTGTACGGTGTTCTTGACCGGGATGATCATCTGGACAGGGACAGCCTGAAAAACACCTTTGATTATCTGGTGGATGAGGAGATGGAACCGCTTATCTATCACGAAATCGGCGAAATAAAAGAAAAAGAAGTAAGCGGTGATATCAGTCGGCGGCTTATCAGGGATTATCCTGACAGCCTGATAGAATTTTTTTCACGGGCATTAAAGGATGTGCTGGCGGACACCCACGAGAAGGGAATGCTCAGTTATATCCTCAGGACTAGAAAGGAGACCTCTCTGGCTTTTTATATTTCATTTCTCTCTGGGATCAGGAGAATGCTTGCCCCTGAACTTTTAGACGCTTTTGATCATTTTCTTATTGACCGGAACTGGGACCGCATTGAAGAGGCAAGGTCTGTGAGCCGCGAAAACAACCTTATTCGTGCCCGGAAACTTGCGGAGATTGTTGGCAATAGCGACGCACCTGGAGAGATTACAAGGCAGAAAATCGAGCAGGAGCTTCTCGCACCCCTCGGTTTAATGCATTGAATCTGAGGCAAAGAGGGTGATCAGTAGTCCTCTTTTAACCGGTATGGCGTGAAGCGGTTTTTTCGATCACCATGAAAAGCTCTTTTGGTTTTATCGGCTTTGAAACATAATCATCCATGCCCGCATCAAGACATCGTTCTCTGTCTCCTTTCAGGGCATGGGCTGTCATCGCAACAATTGGAATGTGTTGCCCTGTCAGCTTTTCATCTTCGCGGATTTTTCTGGTTGCCGTCATGCCATCCATTTCCGGCATTTGAATGTCCATCAGCACAAGATCAAAGATGTTTTCCGCCAGGGCGTCAAGGGCCTCTCTGCCGTTTTCAGCAAGCTGAAGAGTATGGCCGCGTTTTTTCAGCATCATCATTGCAAGTTTCTGGTTTACCTTGTTGTCCTCAACCAGCAGAATTTTGAACTTGGGGGCGTCTTCCCGCAGACTGTGCCTTGTTACCATGGTTGGCGTTGAAGCGGTGGATTTACCTAAAACCGTAAGGATTGCATCAAGCAGCTCCGCCTGTTTTACCGGCTTTGAAAGGTAACCGTTGACCTTCAGTTTGGTGCAGAGCAACGCCTCGCCTCTTTCGCCGATGGAACTCAAAATAATGATTTTCATTTCCTTGCAACGGCCATCTTGCGACAGTTGCTCAACCAGCTCCAGGCCGTTCATCCTTGGCATCTGATAATCGAGAAGCATGAGGGGGATGGGGGCGCCTGATAAACATTTTTCCGAGAGAATTTCCATAGCGGCAGCGGCATTTTCAGCGGTTATCGGCTTCATGTGCCACCCTGCAAGAACATCATGGAGGATGCGCCGGTTTGTTGCATTATCGTCAACAATGAGCACCGCCATATCTTTGAGGGATTCCATAGATGCCCGTTCAATTTTTATGCGCGCATGGTGCTGAAGGCCGAAAGCTGCGGTAAAGGAAAATTCGCTCCCCTGGGAAACAGCACTTTTCACGCGGAGTCCGGCACCCATCATATTTGCCAGTTTTGCAGAAATGGAAAGGCCCAGGCCTGTTCCGCCGTATAGGCGGGTCGTTGAACCGTCTGCCTGGGAGAACGCTTCAAAAATTGTATCGATCTTGTCTTCCGGAATGCCGATACCGCTGTCAATGACCGTAAAATGCAGAGTGGCCGCATCAGCAGTCACCTGATCGGCGTGGACCCTGAGTACTACTTCACCTTCTGCGGTGAATTTAATTGCATTGCCCACAAGGTTGATGATGATCTGTTTAAGCCTTCCCGGGTCGCCGATCAAGGCATCGGGCACGTCATTTTTCATATCGAGAATAAGCTCGAGATTTTTTTCGTCAGCCTTTAAGGAAAGAGTATCAATTATTTCGTCCAGCGCATCGCGCAGATAAAAATCGATGGGTTCCAGGTCCAGCTTGCCGGCCTCAATTTTTGAAAAATCAAGAATATCATTGATTATCGTCAACAGAGAATCAGCCGATATCCTGACGTTGCCGAGAAGGTCTCTTTGCTCATCGGTGAGTTCAGTCTGCATGGCAAGTTCGTTCATGCCGAGAATGCCGTTCATCGGCGTGCGGATTTCATGACTCATGTTGGCGAGAAATTCACTTTTTACACGATTGGCTTCTTCGGCCTTGTGTTTTTCCGTAACCAGATCTTCATAGGAGTTGTTCACCTGCTCAGCCATGGCGTTGAAGGCTGAACAGATTTTACCGACTTCATCGGTGCTGATATGTTCAAACCGGAAGGCAAGATTGCCCCTGCCGAATTCTTGCGCCCCGGTCTCGAGGATTTTCAGCTTTTTCTGAATCAGGGCGACGGTTGTCAGTGCAGTGATACCCATGAGAATAACGACGCCGAACATGAAAGAGAGAATAAAGCGCGAAAGGGTTTCATTTTTCCTATAAATTGATTCGTCAAGTTCCTTGATCCGGAAGCGATTCAGATGGATCAGGGTGGTAAGAGAGGTTTTAGCCTCCAGGGTTTTTTCAAGTATGGACTCATCCATTTCTTCAACAAAGGAACCGGAGGAATCGTAAAAAAAGGCATCACGGAACAGTGAAATGATATAGGCAATTTCTTTGATGTTTTTCTTGAGCCCGGCATGAAGAACTTCCTCACGGGAAACAAAGGCAAAGGGGGGCTTTTCAAGCAGGGCCTGAATCTCTGTGAGCCGGTCGATTATCGGCTGATAGTTGTCGATTTTGCCAAGCAGGTAGCTCTGTATCAGGGGAGCGCTTTCCCCGATTTTCTCTTGAATGTTGATCAGAAAGTCAAGGCTGGGCCGTTCAACGAGGATGATCTTTTCAAGGTCCGTGTCTATTTGTTCATGGCTTCTGTAGAATAATAACAAACTGATGATGAATAAAGACGCTAGAATACCTAATCCCCAGTGAAGAATATTTTTGATGGAAAACGTTTTGATCATGAATGGCTCAGGTTATTTTCCGAAAATAAGGGTGAGGTTTTCAGATACGTCTCCGGTGCCGTATTTCGGTTGTTCGGATTCCGGCTCCTCTGGGCGGCCGGCAATTTCATAGCGGGAGACGCCGAACTGATACGCGGCGACCGGGGTAAATTGAATGTCATCAAGATGCCGGGTGTTCAGCTTGCGAGCAAACTCAAGAGTCCATCGGCCGTTTGCCCATATTCCTTTTGCCTGTACGTCGGCACGGCTGGCAGTGGGTTGCCGGTAGGTGAATTGCGGGACAATATCTCCTTGATAATCCAGCAGAATCGTCGACTTATAAGTGCTTTTGCCCTGGTCGCCGGTTCTGAGCAGAAACATTGTCTTGCCGGATTTGGAAAAAACATCTTCTGCCTTGTTCTGCGGTTCCGATGAAAGCACCTGGATCTTATCATCGGCATATCCTTGTGGATCTGTCCGGCACGCCTTCCAGAACCAGATGTCGGCGGTATAGGGATTGTCGGCATAGATGCTTAAATCCACCGGGTGCTGCGACAGGTTCCATTTCAGGACAAAGATGTCTTCCCGGTCAGGACCCATGCCGTACAGTTGTTTTGTTTTGTCCCATTTCCAGCTGCGGTGCAACCGGGACTCGTCGGCATCGGCAAAGGTAACAAGGAAAAATATCTGTTCATCGGTGTATACGGATTTAATGATGATATCGAGATCGGCAACCATGTCGTGGGTGGTTATGGCCTTTGCCACGGCCCACGCGTCATCCTCTGCCTTTCCGTCAATAATCGGTACGGTGGAAATTTTTGCAGAAACCAAAGTCTGGTCGGCCAGGGCAGGACTGAAAAGGAAAAGAACACAAAGAAAAGAAAAAGGAATTGATCTATGCATTGGCAGCCTCCGGGTTGATGACGACGTTGGATACATAGTAGATCATATCAAGAGGATACAAAAGAAAAAAGTCACCGGACCAAGAACTGATCCGGTGACTTCGGGGAGGATTCAACTTCTCCTGCATTTTTGGGGAGGGGGGGTTATTTACATTTTGCAGGAGAAGGTGAGTCGTACGCATGGTTGTAAAGATAGCTCAAGACGTCCTCAAGCTCTTGGTCGGATTGTTTCTGCCATTCGGCATTGCACTTGAGACCCATGTATTTATCTTTTTCAAAAACCCGTTGCCATTGTTTCATGGTTTTGCTGTCAGGGCCTAATTCAGCGGCTGAGCCGTCTGGTTTGTGGCACTCACGGCAGTTTTTGCGGAAAAAGTATTTTCCTTTGCGTTCGTCACCCTTTGCCGAAGCCATTCCGGCGCTGAGCAAACAGATCGAAAGTACGATGAGAATTGCTGTGATAACTGTTTTTTTCATTTGTAAATCTCCTTTATACGAGTACGCATTTGTCGTGTTTTTCGTTCCAACGGGCCCAGAGGATCCAGACTATTAATATCAGCAGAAATACCGGTGGGGTAAAATACCAGGTGATAACCTTGGGCAAAAACGTTCCTGTGCCGAGTTTGGGTTCAAGGCCGCTTGTATTGAGCAAGAGGCTTACCATGGGATTGGTCAGTGCAAAAGCAACCAGGGTAACCATTAATTTGGTGTGCCCTTCGCCCACCCGCCAGAGGGTGCTGCTGGCGCAACCGCCGGCAAGCAGCATTCCAATGCCGAAGATCGTGCCGCCGAGAAGGCTGCCGATCCAGAACGGATGGTAGACGCCCATCATGTCAGGCTGCAGATAATTCCATTTGATGACGGCCGAGCCAATGCCATAGACGATGAGGCTGATGGACACCGCCTTGACCATTTCCGATTCGCCGGTCATGAAAGGACATCGGAAAGCCCTGGAAAAACAGAATCTCGAGCGGTGCATGATGATGCCGATGAGAAAACCGAAAAACAGCAGGCCGCCCAGCTGGGTCTTATCCAGTGCATCATAGAAGTAAAATGCGCCGATTATGCCGATCATTAAAAGTCCGCCCAGGTAGGGCTGAATCTTTGACCAGTCCATGGGCGGAGTTTTCGGGGGTTTTGGGGGGGATGGTTTGACCGGCAGATGATCCATTTCCCAGAGCAGTACCCGCAAACCGAGATTTGCTCCGACGCCAAGGCCGATCATCATGGCATAGCCGCCCATGGAAAACATGCCGATCGCAGTATAAAAGCCGCCGACGTTGCAACCGCCGGCCAGGGCCGCGCCGGTACCCATGAGCATGCCGCCAAGGAGACCCTTGGTGTATTCCCGGCCTGAGGTGCCGCGGATAGCAAATTGCTTGCTTATCAGCGCCGAAATCAATGCGCCGGAAAGCAGGCCGATATTGGTGAGTGACATGGTATTGGTAAAGGGGGTGGTATCCGGGGCGGTATTTGAGATCCCCACCAGATAATAAAACCACTGTCCCCAGTTTTTATACCCGCCGGCAATTCCCCAGGGACCCTGCCAGAGAAAGATAAGCAGAGCCATGATCGCCATGAGAATCCCGGCAAGCCATGTGGGCCATTCGTTCTGGAAGAGAGCGTTGTAGGCGCCCTTAAGGTCTTCCTTGACGCTGCTTAAAAAACTTTCGTTATCCATGATGAACTCCATTTGGTGGAGATCTCCTGCAACGGGGGGGTGTTGCAGGAGATCCCCAGCTAAGGATTAAATTGTATTAGAAGCGCAATGTTGCTGAGAGATTTGCAGTCCAAGCCTTGTCAACAATCGGGAAGAGTGCATCCAGGCCGGTTGCTTCATCAATTTTCACCGGCTCGCCCATAGGGTTGCCACTGCCGGTATATTCGTAGTCATAATACTGATAGGCAGCTTTCAGGAAGAAAGTATCACCATAAATTGGTTGAATGTAATAGCCTTCATATACTTGACCCCTTACTGCCATCTTGCTGCCGATCAGTGAATCTTCAGCACCGGTGAAGTTGAACCAGTACTTGGAACCCCAGTTGTATTCCAGGCCCAGTTTAGCCTCAAGAGGCATGGGAATGACTGCGCCCACAAGAATCATGTAGCCGTCGCGTTTTTCCATGTCGCCGTTTGAGTTCAACAGACCCTGGCCCATCAATTCATAGAATGGGTTTGTGGAGATATGTTCAGGTTCGGTATGACTCCATGATCCGGAAAGGAACATGTCAAAATCAGCAACGTTCGTACGGAAGAGCATGGTTAACGCATCCCAGTCGCCGATATTGGTCATGGGCTGCATACGGCTGATAAAGCCGCCGGCATTCTGGGTAAAGGTATATATATCGTCTGTAGCAGGATTGCCGTCATGATCCGACTTGGAAACGATGAAAGGCATTACAGTAAGACCGGTGAAGCCGTCGGTGATATCCGAGGCATGGGCATAGTTCATTTCGACCTTGTGGGTATCATCGTCAAATAACGACCAGATGAATCCCATCAGATGGACATCGTCGACATCGGCGGTTGCGTTGATGGAGTAGGAATTGCCCCAGTCGCCTTCAAAGCCGACACCGTAGCAGAGTTTGAATGCAAAGCCTGGAATTGTCGCGAGCTCTTCAAGGCCGAAGCTCAAAGATGCGCCGTCAAACTGCCAGTTGATGATGGTGGCTATGGGTGAGCCGCCCTCAAGGCTGTAATTGCCGTATTCACGGGGTGGGCCGTCGGTGGAAGGTCTGCGTCCGAATGATAGGTTGAAAGGCACGGAGCCGGCCTGGTTTTTGTAGTTGAAATAGGCCCTTTCCAGGCGCATGGTGTCGCCGTGGGGAAGGCTTGTGGTGTTGCCGTCAAAAGTGACGTCGCCCAGACTTCCTGAATTGAATTTGACCCCGGAACTGTCACCCCAGACCTTATAGGCGGCAAGTCGGCCCGCAAAGGACAGGTTGTTGTTCACCTTGGATTTCATGTTGAGATGGAATTTGCTGGTCCAGATGTTGCCGTTATCAAAATCATAACTTTCTGTGGGGGGTACCATTCCAAAGGTCTTCATCATGTCCATCATGTCTGTTGCTTGTTGAAGGGTTGCGCCTTGAAAACCTCCAAATGGATCCCCGACAAAGGTAAATGGAGTGAAAAACCCCTGGATCATGGATTGCGGCGCAAACTGCATATTGTCATAATGGATGCTGTCTGCCTTGGTGCGCATTTCTACACCGAAGGATACCTTGTCCGTTGAGGTGTGCAGTTCCGCCTCGTTGAGGCGGTCGTCCATCTCGTCGATGGTCTCCTGCATGTCGGTGATTTTCTTTTTAAGTTCGTCAATTTCAGTACTTGCCACTACTTGCGACGGGGAAAACGCGTTCATTAAGAGAAATGAACCGGCCGCAAACGAGAAAAATGCCGCCTTTCTAGTTGATAACATTCTCATTTTTACCTCCTGTACAATGTTTTATGAAACCTCCCAATTACATAGTCTTAGTCTGTTTTTTCAGTAAGCGAACGTTCCCCGTTCACTCCAGATTGTCAGGATAAGACCATCTAAAGTCAAGAGCAAAGTTCATGCCAGTAGGTAAAAAATTAATTAAAAGCTTTACTTATTTGATTTTGTTGGATTTTTAACAATTAAATATTTGCTTGCCAAGTTGGAGTGTAAACCTTATGTTAATTAGTGTAAGCTGTACATGTTAACGGTTAACATAAGGGGGTAACAGGTTTGGATGAGATTGCTGCTAATTGGAAAACTGTTGCAGATACCTTGCGGGATGGGTTGCTGGTCGTCGATCGAAACGGCAATATTCTGGCGGTTAATGCGGCAACTGAAACATTGACCGGCTATAAGGCTGAGGAGTTGATCGGCAAATCATGCAGGGTGTTAAACTGTACCGGCTGCAAGACGGTGGGGAATACTGATCTGGATGAGCCGTGGTGCAAATTGTTTACCGTGGGCAAGAGCAGAGATAAAAAATGCCAGATCACCGGCAAAGACAAGCATATTGTCCAGATTCTCAAAAGTGCTACGGTCTTGCGTGATAAGCTGGGGGCGGTAGTAGGTGCAGTTGAGACCCTCACCGACATGTCGGAAATTGAGCGCCAGCATCAGGAGATCACCAGCCTCAGAAAAATCTTCATGCTGGACGATGGTTTTCATGGCATTCTCGGCAAGTCTGAGGTCATGCAAAAGCTTTTTGGGCTTATTGATAATGTCTCCATGTCGGATGCGCCGGTGATGATCCACGGGCAGAGCGGGACTGGAAAGGAAATGGTTGCCCGGGCGATTCATCTGAGCAGCCACAGAAGAAAAAATTCGTTTATTAAAGTCAATTGCGCGGCGTTGAACGAAAACCTGCTTGAGAGTGAATTGTTCGGCCATGTCAAAGGAGCGTTTACCGGCGCAGATCAGCTGCGGATCGGGCGATTTGAGGCGGCGCATAACGGCACGCTCTTTCTGGATGAGATCGGGGATATTCCTCTGTCCATACAGGTGAAATTATTGCGGGTGCTTGAGGAAAAAGAGATTGAAAGGGTCGGCGATAACACGCCGATTCCTGTTGACGTCAGGGTTGTAACTGCCACCAACAGAGATCTTGATCAGTTAATAGCCGCAGGTGCATTCCGAAAGGATTTTTATTTCCGGATCAATGTCTTTCCCCTGTATTGCCCGACCCTTGCGGAAAGACGGGAGGATCTGCCGATCATTGTACAGCATTTCATCTCAAACAATAATTCATTCAGCAAGGATAAAAAACTTAATGGGGTTACGGCGGGGGCCATGGAAAAACTCTGGCGTTATCCCTGGCCCGGAAACATCAGGGAACTGAGAAACGCCATCGACTACGCGTTTGTTCTGTGCCCGCAGGGGGAAATTGATGTCCAGCATCTGCCGCCGAAAATTGCAAATTCCGGGGAATTTCCGAACACCTCAGGCAGGAGGCATACGGATGTGTTGGGTGCAAAGGATCAACTCATCGATGCCCTGTGCCGGACCGGAGGCAATCAGAGTGAAGCGGCCAGACTCCTTGGCGTCAGCCGGGTGACGGTGTGGAAGCGGATCCGTAAGTACGGCATCGACCTGGAACGGGATCTGTTCTGATTTGAAGCCAGAAGCCAGGAGTCAGGAGTCAGAAGAAAAACTGAAAAAGACAAAGCAGGCGGACTTGCAAAAAGTTGTTGCAGCTTAAGGTTTACCAGGTGAAATCAACATGTTGCATGGAAATAACTCAATGAAATCAGTCTTTTTTACGATTTCATTCAAAGAAAACTATGCTGCTTTTTTCTCTGGCTTCTTTTGTGAAACTTCTCAAGTTGTATGAATGTGTAGCAAGTCGAAGATGCTTACTTTCTTTCATTCCAGCGCAGGCGGCAGCGCTGACTTCTGTCTCCAGGCTTCTGGCTCCTGATGCCTTGCGACCCGAAGTCTGGTGCTTATCTACTGCGGGGTGGTTTATTTGGTATCAGGGGCAGTCTTATCAAAATCCTTGTTCAGGTCGATGAGCACGGTCATGTTGTTATGCTGAACGTCCAGTTTCTGTTTATCCGGCGAATCTTCAAGAAAGGCGCTATACGCAGTATGTACTTCCTTGTCTATTGCGACCATTTTTAATATTGTGTTCCTGTAGTCCTGCTTTTGAGACGCATCAGCCCAGTGGTAATGATTGCTTTTGATGAAACTGTCATAATTGTTTGAGATCTGCTGCCTTAAACCGAAATAATCAAGCAATCTGGTCTGGGTCGACTCTATTTCAAAGGTGAGCTCATCCTGAAGTTCGGTAACCTTCTTTTCAAGGCCCTGAATTTTCAGTTGCTTCTTGGCTTCTTTTTCAGGGGTTGTCTCGGTGCTCTGCAGTTGGGCGAGCTCATTTTTAGTCTTGATGATTTTTGCTTTTGTTGACTTGATCGCTGCAATTTTTCCTGAAATCACATCCACCACGTCATCAGCCAGGTCCGTATCTTCGGCATAGATCGGCGGTGTGGGAAAATTAAAACCGAAATCAATTTTTACCACCTTGTCCGGTTCACTGGTGTTGTTGCTGCTTCCCGGTTCAATAAGAGAACCCTCAAATCCGGTGTATTTTTTTTCACCGTTGGCATAGGGGCCGCCGTTTAAAACAAGATAGCGGATGCCGCCCCGGGGCAGGCTCAGGATGTAGATGTATTCAAAAACACCACTATGACTGCCAACATTATCATGGGCAATAATCGGCCAGAATTCATCCTGGCCGGCGTTATCCTGAGCAAGCACCTTTACATAGCCGGTACTGTAATTTATTTTGTCGGTGAAAAGCTCGATCTTGATATTTTTATCATTGGCTGAGCTCAGGCTTTTTCCCACAAGAGAAAGGCTTGCCTGGGCCCGGCCTTCTTCCTTTACCTCAGCACGGGCTTCCCTGGGAATGAGGGGGAGGCTTTCGTTTGTGTAGGCGGCCCGGCTGTCTAGTGCCGCCTTGGACAACGAATGGGCGTTTACGGAAGAAATCCCGGCAGTTCTTTCGCTGAATAAGCCAGTAGAGGCACAACCGGAAAGGATCAGGCTGGCAACTCCGATACAGAGTATGGCGACGGTTTTTTTGGGCGAATTGCTGAAAGTCAGATCGCTTATTGATGAATGATTCATACCCATGTTATCTCTTCCTCCCTTAAAGACGGTAATGGATTTTGGAACTATGTTGGTGATCGCAGGATTATCAGACGAAGCAATGTAAGGCCTTATGCAAATAGAATGAATTGGGCCGTGAGAAATTCCGGTTAGATTACTATGAAGTCGTGAACTTGCCAAACACTATTTATCAGCCTGGATAACAATGCGGAGGCAGGTCTCTTTTTTCAGGGTTTTGAAGAGATAAGACCGGCAGACCCTGCGGAAATCCAGCACTGCCGGCCGTCGGCAAGCTCGATATGGAGCCATTGACCGCGGTCTTCAATAAGCGTGAAGTCGGTGCCCGCATGCAGGGGTTCTTTGAAGCTCGGCTGATAGGTGTGGCCGTCGCCTTTACGGGCGATGGTTTCCGGGGCAAGGATAACGCCTTCCGGGGCAGGAGGAAAGAGCAGGTGGTATGATAACGAGCCGCCAATGAGCAGGGCGAGGACCAGAGGAATAGCCATGGCCCATTTTGATAAGGCCCTTCCGGAAAAAAGTTTAGCGGTGGAGATCACCCAGAAGGTCGCGTAGAACAGGGCAAAGAGCATCAACCGGACCTTGAAGGACAAGTCGTAATGCCAGAAGAACAGGGTTTTGACAATTTTTTCTTCCTGCCTGGGATCAATTTTGTCCTGGCGTTGGCTTTCAGCATAAGCAAGGTTTTGCGCCAGGCTCGGATCATCGGGAATATACCGCTGGGCTTTGCGGTAATGCAGGATTGCCCGGCCGATATCGTCGAGTCTGAAATAGATGTTACCGATATTATACAGGAGCTTGCCGTTTTCGATGCCGCTTTTTGAAAGGCGCTCAAAGCGGAAAAGAGATTTACGGTACAGTTCTTCAGCAGCCTGCCGGTCGGCGTCATAGGCTTCGTTTGCCTGCTGGAAAAAGTCATTTGCCTGTTGCAGGAGTTCCACCTTTTCGTGGTCCGAAAGGGCAAAATCCTCGGCATGCCCTGCAAAAGGGAAGGAAAGACAAAGGAGCAGAAAGAGCAGGGAAGAAATATGTTTTTTCATGAACCAAGGTCCTTCTCAAGTTGGCCGACCAGCGCGATGCCGCGATTTTTCAGATCATTGATGTTTTGCGGGGAGGCTGAGCCACCGGCATAACGCCTGGCTTCAAAGGTTGTGAACAGATCCATGAGGGCCGCAATATTTTGCGGGGAGGCTCCTTTTTCGGCAAGGGGCGTCTCAATATCATCAAAGGTGATCGCCCCCGGCTTAATCCCCATTTTATACCCAAGATAGGTCTGCAGGGCGGTTGCCATGGTCTCATATGCCTGTTCGGACTCGGTATTGCCGGAAACGCCTTTCATGGATTGGAGAAACAATGAATACGCTTTTCGGGTGTTTCTGGCTGCAGGGTTCTTTGCACGTCTTTGAATAAAAAATAAGCCGAGATACAGCAGCATAAAACAAGCCGGCGGCAGGAGGAGAACCACCAGCCAGAAGGGCGTCGGTTTCCTCTCTGAGACCGGTTGTTGCATTTCAAGGACGTCCGGGCCGGCATAATTATGGGCGATACCTTCTTTTACCGTTTGCAGTTCCTTTTGAGCCACAGAAAGAACCCGGCCTTCGGCATCGGTTGCGGTGACAACCTTTGTTGCTTTGACGGTAATTGGAATGGGCGGGCTTTGGGCGGTTTCGTAACGCCCGGTGTCGGTGTTGAAGAAATTCAAGCTCACCGGCGGGATTTCATTTACCGTAGTTTGTTTTGCACGGATGGTCTGGGTGAAGGTTTTGACCATGGGCGCAGTCTCGCCCGGGGCAATTTCCTGAGGAATCTTGAAGTGTTCTCTAAAACCTGGAAGGGATTCAAGTGCGGGCAGCTCGACATTTTTTATATGTTTTCCGGCAACCTGCACAGTCAGGGTAATGGGATCGCCGATGCTGACATCCAAGGGTTCGGCGTTGGCGGTGAGACTGAATTTGCCGATCAGACCTGAAAAATCTGCAGGCCTGCCATTTGCCGGCAAGGCTTGTACCAGCAACTCCGGTTGATTGGAGGGAGTGACAACCGTTGTGTAAACTCCTCTGCGGCCACGCCCGAAAAAGTCATCATCAAACATGGAAAAGGGGTCACGGCTTTGATTCCTGTTGTATCCTGTTAATATCTTGCTGGATACGGTTGCCTGGGGCAGGGTGATTTTCCCGACCGGCTTTGGGGTCATGGTTTTGCGGAATTCCAGGGTCATGTATTCCTTGCCGTCCAGGACGGCTTTCCCCCGGTCGCCGATCACCTCGCCGCTGCCAAGGGGAATCCGCACTGCGTCATGCATTTGAGCGGGATCTTCAAAGTCCTCGAAACTAAAGCGGTCATCATCCAGAAACGGCATATTGAACTCAATGTCCCGCACATCTTTGCTGACATACCAGGTAACCGTAAGGGTGATGGGTTCTCCCACATAGCATTGATCTTTACTCAGGGTTATCCGCAATTTAAATTCATCGGTCTCCAAGGGTTTTCTGGCAATGATCGTCACCGGATCGGTCACCAGGTTTTTATTGCCGGCAACCACCGTAATCGGCGGTATGGTATGGGTGCCGGCCCGCTTCGGGGTCAGGCTGTAACTGAACACATAGCCGCTTTTTGACACCTGGGTGACCTTGCCGTTGATAATCGTTATGGATTTGCCACTATTGGTCTGGCCGCCTTTCTGCTGAACATGGAAAGCAGCATCAAGGCTGCTTAAGTCGGGTTGAGCCGGGGCTTCATCGCCTTCCACCTGGACTTGAAACAGAAAGGATTCACCCACGAAAACCTCCTGTTTTTCAACCGCTGCACGCGCCGCGAGTTCCTGCCCGGAGGCAAGAACCGGCAGAAAGATGACGGCTAGTATCCATGCAATAATAAAGATGTTTCGCAATTGATTCATTACCAGTCCTTTTCTACCTGACTGTAACCGGAAGCCTGCTGCCTGCTGCGGCGCAGGTTGAGATTCTGCTTTTCCTGGTTGAGGATATCTTTGGCGGTCTGGTTCGGGGCCATGGCCTGCATGGATTGCTGATCCTGCTGGGGTTGGCTGGCAGGCGAATCCTGCTGTTCTCCCTGCTGGCCCTGGTCCTGTTTTCCCTGGTTCTTGTCCGCCTGTTCGTCAGACTTTTCAGATTTGCTTTGTTCTTCCTTTTTATTTAATTCATTTAAGGCGCCTGCAAGTTTTTCCTCCGCCTTTTTCTGGGACTCATGCGCTTCTTTCGGGTTGTTATTTTGAAGGGCTTTTTCTGCTTTTTTCTGGGATTCTATGGCATCCTGGATGTTTTTCTGCGTCGCATCATTTGTTGCATCCTGGTTTTTTGAACTGCTCTGCGCCATTTTTTCAGCCAGGTTTTCTGTCTGTTCCCGGAGGTCTCCCTGCTCCGCTGCTTGTTTCATCGCTTCTTCGCCGGTATCGTTTTCAGGCGATTTATCCTTGGCAAGGCCCTCGCTTTTCTGCGATGCCTTCTCCTGTTGGTCGATGAGCTTTTGCAGGTCATCGGCAAGTTCTTCCTGTTTTTGTTGCTGTTCCTGGCATTGCTGAGCCTGCTGTTGCATCTGTTCCATGGCCAGTTTGATGTTTAACCGGGTCACTTCGATATTTTCTGCCGCTGCTTTCAAGGTGGGGTCAAGCTCCAGGGCCTGCCGATAATACCCGAGACTCTGGCGGAAATTGTCAAGGGACTGTTCCGGGTGTTCCTGCAATTTTTTCTGCGCCTCCCGGAAATGGGCATTGCCGAGATTATACCTGCTTTTGGCCGCTAACCCGGGTGTTTTCTGATCTATCGATGAACGCTCAAAAGCCGGGATTGCCTCTGATGGATTATCAAGGCGATACAGCGCTGCTCCCTTATTATATTCGGCGATGGCCGCAGCTGGTTTTTTTTCAAGGGCCTGATCATAAGCTTGTATGGCCTGGTCGAATTTCCCCTCCTGAAAAGCAGTATTGCCCTCCCGGATCAGATCATTTGCCGATTCCGCCCAAGATGCTGCAGGAGCCAAGCTGATCAGGAGAAAGCAGAGCAGTGTGTATGAATTAAATTTTGTCATAGTGCCGGGAACAAAAAATTATTTTTAATGATGAAAAAACTGCTTATCACCTAAAGGATGTTGACCGTATACCACGCATGCCGGTTCCGGGGTGTAGCTGCAGGTGCCGGCCAAGACGCTGAGGCGTTTTCAACATTTTCGCGCCAAGAAGAAAGGGTCCCTACGGATAATTTGCAGAGACCAGCTGGGCTTCCGACACCGGCCCTGTAGCTACACCCCGGAACCTGGCTCTTCATCGGATACAAATTTGTGATTGCCATCGAAATTCAGCTACCTCCGGAATGCATTCCATTCTGCCGTTTATCCGAAATCAGTGCTTCAATTATCAACAGCATGAGGGCCAGGCCGATAAACAGCTGAAATTTTTCTTCGTAGCGTTTGAAGGTCTTGGCGGCAAGTTCTTTTTTTTCGGCCAGGGCAATGAGCTGTGCGTAGACATCTCCCAGGTCGATGGTGCCGGTGGCAACCGGCAGGTAACGGCCGCCGGGGGTCGCGTCGGCCATCTGGCGCAGGGTGTCGGCGTCGAGCTTGGTCCAGACCTCACGGCCCTGGTATTTGAGAAAGGTTTTCTGCCCCTGGGCATCGGTTAGCGGAATTCTCTGTCCTTCTTTTTCGTCACCAAGGCCGATGATGATCAGCCGTATGCCTTTCTCTCCGGCCATACGGGCCGCCTCCACCGGAAAACTCTCATGATCTTCGCCATCGGTGATCAGAATTATATCCTTATATTTTTTCACCTGATCGTCAAACACCTGATCCAGCACGGTGCGGATCGCATCGCCTAAAAGCGTGCCGCCGCGGCTGGTGCTTTCCGTTGAAATATCATCAAGCATCATCCTGAAAAAACCATAATCCAGAGTCAAGGGGCACTTGATGGTCGCGGTTCCGGCAAACGCCACCAGGGCCACGCGGTCACCCTGCAGACGGCCCACTGCATCGAGGATTGCGAGTTTGGCCCGTTCAAGACGGTTGGGAACGAGATCTTCGGCAAGCATGCTCCGTGAAACATCAAGCATGAAGACAACATCGCGACCGGAGCGTTTTACCGTTGCCTCGCTGGGGTTCCAGGCCGGACGCGCCAGGGCAAAGACTATGCAGCCAAAAGCTGCAAGCACAAGCGCCGCTTTCCAGCCCCGCCGCATTGGGCTTATGGGAGGAGGGTTTTTTGCGTAGAGTCCGGCGCTGATAAAATTGAGCATGGCTGTTTTCCTCTTTCTGGCGGCATAGATAAACAGCCCCAGAAGGAAGGGCAGCGCCCAGAGGAGAAACAGCATTTCAATGGTATTGAGCTTGAAAGCGGTCATGGTATCTTCCTGAATACCGTTGTGCGTAATACTGTTTCGAGAGCCAGCAGGCAGAAAGCCATCAGCGCAAAGCGGCTGAAATATTCTTTGTAATCCATGTAGCGGACGCTTTCCACCTCGCTTTTTTCAAGCTGGTTGATCTCTTCATAAATTGCCCGCAAGGCTTTTTCGGTATCAGCCACCCGATACATGCCGCCGGTTTTTTCAGCAATCCGGGTCAGCGTCTTGTCATCCACGCCGCGGCCGGTCTGGACCACCTGCGTCCCGAAAAAGGTTTTAATCTTCATCAGGCCGTCATCGCCGCCCACCCCGATGGCATAGATTTTTATGCCCCATTCCTCGGCAAGAGCCGCAGCGTCAAGGGGCGAGGTTTTGCCTGCATTGTTTTCGCCGTCAGTGAGCAGGACGATGATTTTGCTTTTTATTTCATATTTTTTGTCTGAATCGGAATTGGTCCGCGCCAGAGTTTCTTCAGCGGTCTTAAGCCGGGCTGCAGCCAGCATCAGGGCATCGCCGATGGCAGTGCCGTCTTCCGGGCGCTGGGTAACCAGTTGGACATTATCCATAAAGCGGTCCAGGGCGCCATGGGCCAGAGTCAAGGGGCAGATGGTGTCCGGATAACGGGCAAAGCTGATCATGCCGATAAGGTCGTTTGTCCTGCCGGACAGCGACGTATCATTTCCCTGAACAAATTCGGTAAAGAGCCGTTTAACGACCTCAAGGCGGTTGAGGCGTTCCCCTTTATAGTCCATTTCCTGGCCCATGCTGCTGGAACGATCCACTACCATTTCAATGGCAATGCCCTTGCTGATATCGATGATTTTTTCGGTGCCGGCCTGGGGCCTTGCCAGGGCAACGGTGAGGAGGATCACCGCGATAATCCTGAGCAGCAGCGGTAACTGGATAAGGCTGTTTCTCAGCGAGTGTCCGGCAGAGAGGGTGAAGCTGTTTGAGGAAAAACGCACACCCGACCGATTGGTGCGTCTCAGCTGAAAATAGAGGATAAGCGGAATGACCAGCAGGACAAGGAATGCCCAGGGAGTTGCGAATCTCATAGGGTGCGCTCCTCCTGGTGCGGTTCGGTTTCCTTGATGAAATTGCGCAGAAGGCCCACGGTTTCACGGGTTTTTTCATCACTGGGTCGGTGTTTTGCAAATTTTACCAGATCGCAATGGGTAAGGAAGTTTTTAAGCTGCGGTTTATGCTGGGAAGGAATTATCTGGTTTGAACCCAGTTCGCCAAAGAATTCCTCGGTGGTCTGCTCCGGCGCTTTTATGAAAAATCTGTTTTCAATGTAATGCCTGAAAATGTCTGAGACTTTTGAGTAAAAACGTTTTATTTCACCACGCTCAACCAGGCCGAGGGCGACAAGGGCATCAAGCTCCTGATACGCACGGATATGGGCCGGAACCGGCGGCGCCTGTTTTTCAGGTTTATTTTTGTGGAAATAAAACCAGTACACCAGGGCAGCGATTGCCAACAAGGCGAAAATTGCCGCCAGGCTATAGAGCAGGGTTCTATCAGGCGGAGGTTCCACAATGTCTGCTATGTCGGCGATATCCGGCCTGGTGGTGTTTTCAGGGAGCAGGGACTTGACGGTGACTGCAAGCTCCTCGGTGCTGATTTCAAGTGGTTTGGTTTCCTTTCCCGGGTTGAAGATGATGGTCAATGATGGAATTGTGTAAACGCCGGCCAGAAAGGGTTCGAGGATATAGGTACGCATCCTGCGAATGGTGTTGTCAGCGGCAAGAAATGGTTCGGTATTGCTGAAATCAACCACCGTGAACTCGCCAAATGAGTTTTCCGGATTCGGCATCACCACCTCATATCCTTCCGGAGCGATGGTGGTCAGGGAAAGGGTTATGCGATCCGCAACGGTGATTTCATTTGTATCAACAACAAGTAATATTTTTGCCGGCCCCTGTTCAAAGGATTTGGTAATTGCCGTAGATATCTCTGCGGTCTCGGGGGCTTTACGTTCGCAGCCTGAAACCAGAAGGCAAAGCAAGGCAACCATAATAATAAGCGAAGCAAAATGATTTTTCCCCAACATATATGAACGGTCCATTTGCTAGTGTCGCCTCCGTTCCCTTCTCTTGAAAAAGTGAATGAGATCCAGAAGATAATCGTGATCCGTCAAAAGCTTGATATGGTCTACGGAATTTGCCCTGAAGTTTTCCCGAATGCTTTCCTGTCGTTCCCGGGCCAGTCTGGAATAGTTTTCCCGAATCTTTTGGCTGCCGGTGTCAATCAGCACCAGTTGGCCGGTTTCTGCATCTTCCAATTCTATGAGGCCGACGTCCGGAAGGATTATTTCCCTTGGGTCAGACACGGAAACTGCGATGAGATCATGCCGTTTGGAAAGAACTCGAAGGGGTTTTTTAAAGTCCGGGGCGATGAAATCGGAAACCAGAAAAACCACCCCCCGTTTATGGATCACCCGGCCGAGATAATCAAGGGCACTGCCGATATCGGTCCGGGTCCCTTGCGGAGTAAAGCAAAGCAGCTCGCGGATCAGCCTGAGGACGTGGGAGACACCTTTTTTCGGCGGGATGAACAGCTCGATGCGGTCCGTAAAAGCGATGAGCCCGACCTTGTCGTTGTTCTTTATCGCTGAAAAGGCGAGGAGCGCGCAGAATTCAGCGGCAATTTCATTCTTGGTTTTTTCACTGCTGCCAAAGGAGCCGGAGGCGGAAAGATCCACCAGAAAAACCACGGTGAGCTCCCGTTCCTCAACATACTGCTTAACATAGGGGTGGCCGGTTCTGGCGGTGACGTTCCAGTCAATGGTGCGGATTTCGTCGCCGGGCTGGTATTCGCGTACTTCGTCGAACTGCATGCCGCGGCCCTTGAACACACTTTCGTATTCACCGGCCAGGACATCGTTTACCGCCTTGCTGGTGTATATCTGGATTTTTCTGATTTTTTTGGCGAGTTCCTTAGAGATCATGGCACTTCGACGGATTCAAGGATCTGACGGACAATGTCTTCGGAGGTTTTTTCTTCGGCTTCCGCTTCATAGGTGACAATCACCCGGTGCCTGAGGACATCCGGGGCAATGGTTTTCACATCCTGCGGGGTCACATAGCCGCGGCCTGCAAGAAGGGCTACTGCCCTTGCTGCCATGGCAAGATAGATGGTGGCCCGGGGTGAGGCGCCGTAACGGATGAGATCGCCGATTTTAAGACCGTATTCCGATGGGTTGCGGGTGGCGTTGACCAGATCGACGATATAGGTCTCTATTTTTTCGTCCATGTAAATGGTATCAACAAGCTGCCTGAGTCTGATGATATCCTGGGGGGAAATCACCGGGTCTGCTTTAATGTCGCGGGAGGATCGCGCCATGAGCTTGAGGATTTTATGTTCCTCCTCTTTTGAGGGATAGGTGATGGAAAGCTTGAGCATGAAACGGTCAACCTGGGCTTCGGGCAGGGGATAGGTGCCTTCCTGTTCCACCGGGTTCTGGGTGGCGAGTACCATGAACGGCTCGCCAAGGGCAAAGCTTTCGTTGCCGATGGTCACCTGCCGTTCCTGCATGGCCTCAAGGAGTGCGCTTTGTACTTTTGCCGGGGCGCGATTGATTTCATCGGCAAGGATGATATTGGCGAAAAGCGGCCCTTTGCGAGTGGTGAACTCCCCGGATTTTGGATTATAGATCAGGGTGCCGATCAGGTCGCCGGGAAGCAGGTCCGGGGTGAACTGGATGCGCTGAAATGATGCCTGGATGGTCTGGGCAAGGGTGGTTACCGACAGGGTTTTGGCAAGACCCGGCACGCCTTCGATGAGCACATGCTGATTGCAGAGCAGGGCAATCAGCAGCCGGTCGACCAGTTTGGTCTGGCCGATTATTACCCGGCCGATTTCATCGCGAACCTTTGCAAGCAAAAGGCTTTCTTTTTCAACCTGTTCATTTATCTGTTGAATATCCAAAGACATGATTGTTCCCCCTTATAATGCAAGAAATCAAAAAATATATTTTTTTGTGGATTTTATCTATAACCGGTTTTTTCAAGATTTATTTGTAGTATGATCTGTAGCATGAAAAAAAGTTTCAGAAAAATTATGACGTTGTCGGAATCTTGTCAAGCAGGAGTGTGAACACAATGAAAAAGCTTCCTCCGAAAGTGGAGAACGCCTATAAACGGCTCTTGCCATATTTAACGGCCCTGTTTTTTACATCCGGGTTCTTTTTTGATGTGGTCACTCTGGGCCGGATTGACAATATCCTGAATATCCTCAGCCATGGCGCCTATCTCTTGGCTGTAATATTTATTCTTAGAAATCAGATAGTTGGAGCAGCAGCACCCCCCCATGCACACAGGGGCATCCTGCTTTTTTTTGAATACCAGAATGAATTGCTGCATTTTCTGTTGGGCGCTCTGCTCAACGCCTTTGTGATTTTTTATTTCAAGAGCGGCTCGGTTGCCAACACCTTTGTGCTCCTCATGATTCTCGCGGTTCTGCTCATCGCCAACGAATTGCAGATTTTTAAAAAACAGGGTCCGGCATTAAAGGTCGCACTGATTGTTATCAGTTTGGTCAGTTATTTCATTTATCTGGTGCCGGTCACCCTTGGAAAGACCGGCACCGGTATTTTTGCCTTGAGTGTTTTTTGTGCCTGTGTGGTGCTTGCCGGGTTCTGGTATTATCTTTTCAGAAAGCAGATTGACAGAAGAAAAATTTATAAAAATCTTGTAATCCCGGCAGGTTGCGTTCTGCTTGGCTTTGTGCTGCTCTATGCCCTGAAAATAATCCCGCCCATACCGCTGAGTCTCAAGCATCTGGGGATTTACCATGCCATGGAGGTGTCCGGCGACCAATATATTCTCTACAGGCAGACGCCGAACTGGCGGTTCTGGTCAAAAGGCGATCAGGAGTTTGTGGCGCGGCCCGGCGACCGGATTTATCTGTTTGCCAAGATTTTTTCTCCGGGCGGTTTTAAGGGCAAGGTTTTTCTTCACTTCCAATACCATCTGAGGAACGGGGAGTGGAAAACCTCGGACAGGATTCCGATGAATATTGTAGGGGGCCGCGCCGACGGGTTTCGCGGTCATGCCTATAAACAGAATTATGATCAGGGCGAATGGCGGGCAAAGGTGGAAACCGAAAACGGTCTTGAAATCGGCCGGATCAGTTTTACTGTGACATTGTCAGACGAGAAGGAAGAAAGAAAATTTTATACAGAGCTCCATTAAGGGCTCCTCTCAATCTCCAGACTTGTCAGCCTCGTAAAAAGTATTGGGATGGCAAAGTAAGAAGCTTGAGATACGAGGCGTATTGATTTTTTAGGTGCGAGGCAATACAACGGGTATGCCGAGCAGCTAAAAAATTATTACAACGAAGTAGATTGAGCTTATTACTTTGCCATCAGCTTTGATAATCCACCTGCTTCTGAAGTTCCTTCACCCGGCGGCTGATATATTTTTCCAGCAGGCTGGTCTGTTCCCTGCCCAGTTCTGAGAAGCATAATCCAAAGGTTTTGTTGTCTTGATCAATATGCTTCAGATGACCGGTTATCTCGAGCTTGTCTCCACCGGGAAGGACCACAACAAAGTCAATGGCGTCGTCCGGCGGTATCTGGGTAATAATCTTGGCGCCGCCAGCCTTTAACCCTCCAAGGCTGATATCCTGAATATCGACATTTTCGGTTTTGTCATCCTTGATTGCCCGGGCATCGAGGGGTTCTTCCGGGGAAGGATGCACCCGGACATGCAACCGGTTATCCCTGATTCTATTTTCAACATATGTTCTGAGGATTTCCTGGTCATAGGAGCGGATTTTGGTGAAGTTGATCCCAAAACAGATATTGCCGGAATCATTGTCCTGGAGTTTTTTGTGCATGATGACGCCGGCGGCATCAAAACTTTTGAAACCGGGAAGAGAAATGATCAAGGTGACTTCCTTTTCAATGCCGGCGCTGGCAAAGCTCGGCGGCACAAAAATGCCGATGCCGTTTCTGCCGATGTCCCGCGCATTGAGGATATCAAGAAAGCCGTCTCCCATGATCTGCACTTCGACAGGTTCAAGCTCCAGAGGCAAAACCCTTTTTTCTTTTCTGTGCTCTTCCATCCTTTCTTTGCCCGATTAAGTCATAAGTGATCTGAAAGATTTCTCAGTAAAGATAAGAACTAAGCAGCATCAAAAATTGTCGGACTCGCACGAAGCGCTCGTCGGACGCGTATTCCGCCGTTACCTTGTTGAAATTACGGGAGGCGATAATTCAGTATTCCATATCTGCGATTTCATCATAAATTGTCGGACTCGTAAGTCGTTGTCGCAGTAAAAGGTCCACCAAGCAAAATCAACATGTTACAAGGGGATAACTCGATGAAATCAGTCTTTTACCGATTTCATCATAAATTGTTTGATAGTCAAAGGCAAGAACAGGAATGACCCTGTGATGAATTTGGACTTTTATATATTGACCGGGTAGAAAAGAAAGATGATTTTTGCCTAGATCATACTTTTATTGTATATATATCATGACACGTTTTCATTACCCGTTCAGCAGTCAAGATACTGGAGGTGAAGTTTCATGGCCCATTGCTCTCCCTGGTTACGCGTTGGTATTTTGTTTAGAAAAAAGGTCTGCCTGATCCCTGCGGCCCTTATGGTTCTTTTCCTCCTGATTCTGTTTTGCGGGATTTCCATGGGATCCGGTCCGGATTCACCAACCTATGACCCGGAAAAAAGAGTACTCGATATTCCCTGTGTGGATGTCCGCGGCGAGCAGTTGAGCTGGTTACTGCAGGAAAGCGCTCGGAAAAAGGGGCAGTTCACTATAATTTCCGAAGCGAAATCCAAGGTGAAATCCGAGACAAAACCGGCGGTGTTTTATCCCAGTGTGAACACCTTGATTATTCCGGGACTGGTGATGGGTAATAAGGTGCTGGACTGGACATTGTCCCGTAATCCCGACGGGTCATTCAAGTTTGAAAGCGAAGTGCTGGTAAATATTCTTTCTGCCGAAGCGGTTGTCGAGAGTCATCATGGCGATGCGTCATTCAAGGCCGTTGGCGAGGTTGTCTATGTTGTCGGGCAGGCCTACAGTGAGGAAGGCTCAATCTCGCTGCCCCTTCAAACCGGCAGTCCGATCTATAAAAATAATATTATCGTCACCAGGGAACTGAGCCGTATAGAAATCCATTTCAGTGACAACACTATTCTTGCCATGGGCGAAAACAGCAGAATTGTCATTAACGAGTATGTTTTCAGCCCTGAAAACGAGGACGACTCAACGTTGCTGATGCTGATGTCCCATGGCAGATACCGGGTCCTTGCCGGCAGCATTGCAAAAATTAATCCTGAGAAATTTACGCTCAAATCGTCCCTTGCCGAAATCCGTATAAAAGGCACAGAGGTTATGGTTGTCTCCGACCCTGAAGGCGATCAGCTCTATGTGCTGGAAATCAGCCAGGGCCGAAGCCTTGAGGTCAGTGATAAGGCAGGCAACAAGCGGGTGATCCAGGCAGCCAGGACTGCGGTGGATCTTGCACCGGATAAGGAGATAGGTTTTGTCCGCAGGGTGACTCCGGGTGAATGGGACAGGCTTGAGAAGATGCTACCCATTGTTTTCAGGCCGATTCAAGGGAAAGGCCGGCCGGGGCGGTCGTCAGTCATTGACCAGATAGTTGATAGACAGTTCATGATGCGGATTGATGAAAGCATGGAGTCATCCGCAGAGCAATGGTTTGTGTTTCCAAAACCCCGGGAAATCAAAACGCAGGATGCAAGGATCCTTGACCGCTCTGATCCGCAACGCTACAAGTTTAACGCCGATTCGTACCAACCCTTGGAATGCGATAAGTGCCATAAGGCTGATTATGCGAAAATCATGGAGAAGAAATATGTCCATCTGCCGGTGCTTAAAAAGGATTGCCCGGTGTGTCATGTCTCATTGAAAAATCGGCAGGCGATGAAAATCGAAATGCTCCACTTTTATAAATTTGTCGCCCAGAAGGAATCCTATGACGGCAAGAATGACAAGCCGTTGACCGAAAGAGAAAAAAAGACGGTTATGGCAACTCTCGAAAGAGAGGAGGATGAAAGGATTTATGTCCACGCTCAAACTGATGACGCCCGGGATTATTACCAGAAAATTTTTCTGCCGCCGATGAAAACCCTGCCGGAGTTGGATGCGGATAAGGGGCCGTTGAAAATTCATGATGTACGGGTAAGTGAAATAAAGCATGATCTTTTTACCACCGCCACCATCACCTGGAAAACAAACCGGTTGTCCAGGGCAATCATTAATTCAGGCATTGATCAATTGGATAATTCGCCGATTATCGACCGGAGCTGGGGCTATGAACATGAAATTACTCTTTCCGAGTTGAGACAAGACACCAGGTATCAGTTTTCAATCATTGCCAATGATCTCCAGGGCAAGAAAGCTGAGTCCGGCATTCATCGTTTTTCCACCAAAGAAGACATCCTGGAAACCAGGGAACAAAAGATAAAAGGGTCAATGGACCTGGCCAATGAGTTTTTCTGTTATGAAGATAACTATATTGTCAGATTTACCGCCAATCAACCCATGTTTTTACAGCTCGCGAGGCTTCCGGATGCCTTTGCCGCAAAGGAATGGCTGCTCCCGGAAGATCATCCGATCATGACCAGCAGAAGAATGATGAATATTGATATCTGTTATAACTGCCATGAATACCGCAGAGGCCATGTGGTTAATGTGCCACCCCGTCGGGGCATGAAATTCCCGGCCGAATACCCGGTGCTGCCTGACGGGCGTATGACCTGTCAGTCCTGCCATATCGGCCATTCAGCGGATATCAATCAGCGGGTGAGAAACGAGGATTTAAGCCTGCTCTGCATCGGCTGCCATACCGAGAAGGGCTTTGTTGTCAGGTATGATGTTAAGGAATGATCCCTGGTGTCCGCCGTTAAAGAGTCTACGGTGATACTATTCGGGATAAAGATGTGAACCGGTAAATACAGCGGGAGGGATGATTTCCTCCCGCTTCTTTTTTTTCAAACCGTTAGAACCGATAGCCGATTCTCATTTATCTTTTTAGTGGCGATTTCTGTAATCCCATCTTTTGTGCCTGCCTCAATTTTCCCCGCAGGCGCATTCCAAACATTTTCATGCAGCGAATCAGAATTATTGAAATATCAACTAGTTGATTCGGTAGCATCGGTTGTTTCATTATCTGTTCGTGTGTAAATCCCAATAGTTGCCTGTCGCGTCCTGAAAAAAATAAATGTTGACACCAGTTGTCAGGGTTGTTAGGTTTTTT
>JAHJJF010000090.1 GCA_018823135.1 Pseudomonadota bacterium | reverse complement strand
GTCACCCATCGCGGCAACGAACGCAAGCCCATCTTCAAGGATGACGCTGACCGGAACAAATTCCTCTCGATCCTGAGTCTGTCCGCAGAAACCTATTCCACAATCCTCCATAGCTTCGTGCTGATGAACAACCATTTTCACCTTCTCGTTGAAACCCCGCAGGGCAACCTTGCCGAATTCATGCGGCATTTCAATATCACCTATACCTCATATTTCAATCGCCGTTATAAACGGAGCGGCAATCTGTATCAGGGGAGATATAAAAGTTTTCTCATTGAAAAGGATGCCTACCTTTCCAGAGTTTCACGGTATATCCACCTTAATCCAGCACGAATTCAGAAAATGGCCCGTAAGCCGCTTGCCGAGCAATTGGAATATCTGTTTGGATATCAATGGAGTAGCCTTCCGGGTATTACAGCTTTGAGCAAAAGACTAAAATGCATTGAGCATGGATATATCCTTGAAGAATTTGGCGGTGACACGAAATCAGGCCGAGAGCGTTACAAAAAACAAATCGCCTTGGATCTACAAGAAGGTTTAAAGATAAGGGAGGGTATCGTAGCTCAGAGCATCCTTGGCAGCGAACAATTTATTGATGAAATACGTGAGAAGTTGCCTGAGAAAAAAGACCGCGAAATCCCATCGGTTGGCAGAGTTCACAAGCACAAGGCAAAAGGGGAATTACTTGGAATTATCTCGAAAGTAACCGGCACGCCGCGGAAAGATCTTTTATCGCGAAAAGGTATAGCCCGACAGCTAGCCATGGATATATTGTACAGGTTTGGCGGTTTGACTAATCCGGAGATAGGAAAAATGATGGGTGTTGATTACAGCACCGTGAGCCAGGGAAGGAAAAGACTCAGGTCCAAGGTCGGGAAAGACAAGGAAATCCTGGGATTATTGCGGGAGATCGAGGCAAAATGTCAAGGATAAAGATTTGACCCCAATCATGCCAAATCTTTCCAATCATGCCAATCATGCCAATCATGCTCCAATCATGCTGCCCCTATCATGCCTATGTCTTACAATGCTTCCTCATCGGTCTGCCCGTTGCTGATGCGCAGGGCTGACTCCATTGATGAAACAAAGATTTTCCCGTCACCCGGTTTGCCGGTATGTGCATTGGCTCGGATTGCTTCAAACAGTATTGGAACCTGGGAGTCGGTGCAAATTATTTCGATGCGTATATAGGTGCGGAAGCCAATGGTGAGCAGCTCATTTTTCTCCTTTATCTTTTGGTGGGTCCCTCGGCGAATACCCTGTATTTCTGTCATGACTGCTCCCGGGAAGTCCTCTACCAGGTGCAGAGCGGCGATAACATCATCTCGCATCACAGGTCGTATCAGGGCAATTATTCTTTTCATGTCTCCATCCTCCTTTTTTCAAATTTGTTTTCAATTAAGCCGTATACAATCGGAATAACAAAGAGCGTCAGCAGGGTTGATGTTGCCAAACCAAAGACAACAACCGTGGCCAACGGCCTCTGCACCTCGGAACCTGCACCGCTGGCGAGCAGAAGAGGCAACAGGCCGAGAATCGTCGTCATGGCTGTCATTAACACTGGGCGCAGGCGTAGCAGGGCGCCTTCGTTGACGGCATCATCTACACTCCGTCCACGTTCACGCAAATCATTGAAATAGGTGACAAGCACCATGCCGTTCTGCACCGCAACGCCGAACAGGGCGATGAAGCCGACCGAGGCGGGCACCGACAGATATTCTCCCATGATCAGCAGGCCAAGGACACCTCCCACAAGGGCAAGAGGAACATTAATCATTATAATTCCAGCCTGGCGTAGAGACCCGAAACTCATCCACAGCATCAGGAAAACGCTAAGGATGACGATGGGAACAATAACGGCCAACCGTGCCATGGCACGTTGCTGGTTTTCAAACTGCCCTCCATACTCGATGGTGTACCCGTCAGGGATTTTGACCTTTTCGGCTATACGTTGCTGGATGTCGGCAACGACACTGCCGATATCGCGGTCACGCACATTGCCCTGAACCACCCATCGGCGCTGATTCTTTTCGCGGTTGATCTGGATAGGACCAACCACCGATTTAACCTCGGCCACCTGGCCCAGAGGAATCAGGCCCTTGTCTGCGGTTGCCAGTAACATGTTGCGGATGGCCTCCGGGTCACTACGGTATGGTTCCTGGTAGCGCAGATGAATGCCGAAACGCCTGGTATTGAGGTAGATATTGTCAACAACTTCACCGCCGACTGCAAGCTCAACCATTTCAAGGATTTGGCTGACGCTTACACCGTAACGCGCACAAGCTTCACGGTCTGCGATTATCTGTACCTGCGGCTGCCCGAAGCTTTGCTCCGAGCTTAAATCCACCAGTCCGGGTACTGATTCAATGGCTTCCTTGATCTCGCCGGCTTTTTCGCGCAGAATCGTCAAATCCTCTCCGAACAGTTTGATGGCAAGCTGGGTTTTTACACCGGAAAGCAACTCGTCAAAGGAGTTCTGGATCGGTTGAGTAAAGTTGAACTGCACTCCGGGAACGACGCTGATTTTCTCACGAATAGCTTCGATCAGTTCGGCTTTGCTGGCAAATCGCCGCCATTCCTTCTTCGGCTTAAGCTCCAGATGAATCTCACCGGTATTGACCGGATGGGGATGGCTCCCCGCCTCAGGGCGACCGATACGGGAGACTGTTTCTTCCACCTCAGTGAACTCCAGGATTTTTCGCTCAAGCGTCATGACTGTCTTTGTCCCTTCTTCCAGTGAAATGGAAGGGGCCATGGAGACACCGATCAGAATGGAACCTTCTTCAAGGGTTGGTATAAATTCGGTGCCGATGAATTTCAATGCGACCAAGCTGACCATTAAAGAAACCACTGAAGCAAGTATAATGGTTTTTTTAAACTGATACGCTCCCGCCAACATCGGACGATAGATGGCGGAGCACCATCTGACCAGCCAGATTTCTTTATGCGCTTCGGGTTTGAGTAAATACAAGGAAAGCACCGGCGCGACCAAGAGGGCAACCAGCAGCGATCCCAGCAAGGCGAATGATATGGTAAAGGCCATGGGGGAAAACATCTTACCTTCCACGCCTTCGAGAGTGAACAGCGGGAGAAAGACCAGCACAATAATCACGATGGAAAAAAGAATGGGCCTGGCCACTTCACGGGCCGCCGCCAGGATGATTCTCCCTTTGCTCTCTGCTTGTGCTTTGCTTTCGCCCAGGTGCCGGTATATATTTTCCACCATGACGATGGCCCCGTCGCCAAGCATGCCGATGGCAATGGCAATGCCACCCAATGACATCAGGTTTGCCGATATCCCTTTGAGATCCATGAAAATGATCGCGGTGAGGGAACAGATCGGCAGAGAAAGAGCGACAATAAAGGCGGTACGCCAATTGCCCAGAAAGAGCGCGAGGACCAAAACGACCAGCAGCCCTCCCTGCCACAGGGCTGATTTGACCGTGCCGGTGGCATTGTTCACCAGTTCGGCCTGTTCATAGTAGGGAACAAGCGTGACCCCAGAGGGCAGGGATTTTTTGACGGATTCCACTTTGGCGTACAGGCGCTCGATTACTTCTGAGGTGTTTTCACCGTAAAGTTTCATGACAATGCCGGAAACAACTTCCTGCTTTCCGTTTCTGGTAACCACGCCGCGTCGTATCTCGTTACCGTATTTGACCTGGGCAATATCTTTAAGAAAAACCGGCGTGCCGCCAATATGCTTTACCGGGATACTTCCTATATCCTCCAGTTTTTCTACAAGGCCGACGCCGCGTACCAGATGTTCTTCGGAGCCAAGGACCAGAAATTGGCCGCCGACATTACGATTGTTATCGTTAATCGCGGTAACGATTTCTTCCAGTCCGAGATTGTACTTTCGCAGCAGGTTTGGATCGAGCTGTACCTGGTATTGCAGGACGTGACCGCCCATGGAAAGGACATCGGTGACGCCGGGAACAGTCTGCAGTTGGAATTTCACCAGCCAGTCATTGATTTCCCGTAGCCAGGCGGACATATCCTTGCCCTGGGTATTGACCTTGGCCGGATCGGCGGTCAGATAATAGATAAATATCTGGCCAAGCCCGGTGGAAATGGGGCCCAGAGCCGGCGGTTCATCCATTTCGGGCAGTTCGGCCGAGGCCGCTGCCAGTCGTTCCGCCACCAACTGCCGGGCGAAATAGATATCCACATCGTCTTGAAAATAGACATAGACCACCGCCATGCCGAAGGCCGAGGTGGATTTGATCTGAGTGACTTTCGGCAGGCCGTTCATCGCCGATTCAATAGGGTAGGTGATAAGCCGCTCGATCTCTTCCGGGGCCATACCGTGGCCCTCGGCAAAGACCGGAACCATTACCGGAGAAATATCAGGAAAGGCATCCACCGGCATATTCTGATACTTGAAGACGCCCAGCCCGATGACTGCCAGGAGGACAACGATCACCAGTCCAGGGGCCTTGAGTACGGATTCAATCAATTTATTCAGCATATTGTTTATCCCCCTCAATGCCCGTGCCCGGCGTGCCCGCCGGCGCCACTGGTTACCATAACAGCCTTCAATTCAAAGGCTCCCCTGGCGACATACCGATCCCCGGCCACAAGCCCTGCCAGAATTTCCGTCCTGTTATTGACGCGTTTGCCCAGGGTGACCGGAACCGGTTTGAAACCATCCCCAACAGGGACGAAGATGATATTTTCCCCGTCAATATTCTGGACAGCTTCAGAAGAAACGACAATGGCTGAGGAAAGTGTTTTACTTTGGATTTGTCCCTTCACGAATATGCCAGGTTTCCAGAAACCGGCCGGGTTCTGGAGCTCGACCCGGCCCAGGGAGGTTCGACTCTCTCTGTCCACCACGGGACCGACCAGGGTCAGTATCCCTTCGGTGACTTTGCCCTCTGTTGAGCTTATCTCCACACCAAGACCTTTCTGTATCCGCCCGAGATCCTGGGCAGGAATCTGCAGATCCACCCAGACCACGGAAAGGTCGGCAACCGTGAAGACCTCTTCCTCGCCGATCTTCTCGCCCCGAGTGATATGCCTGGCAATAATGGTCCCGGTGATGGGCGCCTTGAGTGCGTAACGGCCAAAGGTTTCATCCTTGGCATCGGGAAGGGCGAGAATCTCTTCCTCGCTCAATCCCAGGACACTCAACCTTCGTTTTGCGGAGAGCAGCAATGTTTCGGCGTTTTGAAAAGCGGACTGCGCTTCCAGCCAGTCGGCTTCGCTGGCTATTTTCTCCTGCTTCAAATACTCCTTTCGCTCAAAAGTACGGCGGGTCAACTCGAGATTTCGCGATCTCTCCAGGTAGTTGGCTTTCAATTCAGCTAACTCATGGCTGTCGATGATGGCCAGGACCTGCCCTTCCAAGACTTTATCGCCCAGAGATACAGACACGCTGTTGACAATCCCCGGCACCCTGGGAACGAGGTGGGCCATCCGATCCTCGTTCAGGCGGACTTCACCGACAAGGGAAATGAGGTGTTGAATATCTCCGGATCGGGCCACGGCTACGACCAGGCCGATTTCTTTTTGCTGATCTCTGGTCATTTCAACAGCAGATGTTTCGTCCTCCTGCCCATGCTCATCGTGTTCTTGGTGTTCCAGTTCCTCGTCATGGATTTCACCATCGTCATCATGTTTTCCTCCATCACTTTCAACGTGGTCCTCATGGTCATCATGTTCCCGTTCCTGCTCGACAGTATGTCCTGAAGCTTTACTGTCAACAGGATTGGTCGTAAGGGCCAGACCTCCGCCAAGCAATATGACAATCAGAAGTCCTCCAAATAGTATGTATGTGCTTTTCATGCTTAATTCCTTTTAGTTGTGAGTGTTGCTGGTGAGTGAGGCGGCAGGAAATATTACTCTTTGGTCAACCAGGCGTTTGATTTCAATTCTGCTGCTTTCAAGCTCGTGAAGTAGGTCCAGTCGAACCATGCGGATTTCCACCCAGGTTCTCTGTGCGTCCAGCAGGCGGAGAATGTCTACTTCGCCGGACATATATGCTTTGCTGATAGATTCATAGGCATTTTGCGCGATGGAAAGAACCTCCGTCTCAAGGGATTGAACAGCCTGTCGGGTTGAGACCAGTTTCTGCCAGGCCTCCTGAAGCTCCATGTGGAGGGCCAGAAATTTCGATTCTTTTTCGTAATGCGCTTTGCGTTTCATGGCCCTGGCTTCGGCAATTCCTCCTTGATTTCTATCAAACAGGGTGAGGGGAATAGTTATTCCCAGGAAGAACGCATGGTCATCGGACTCGTTGAATTGCTGAACGCCTCCTTCCAGTTCAATATCGGGGATGCGTTGCGCTTCAGCCAGATCAAGAGCGGCGCCGGCATGGACGATTTGTTCCTCCTGAAGACGCCAGACCGGACTTTGTTCCAAATCCTCCTTCAGTTCTTGTTCTGTGAAGTTCTGGTCGAGCTTGTATTGGGCCGACACAGAGGAAAAGACCGGAGATCTGGCCCCCCATAATCCGGCAAGCGCATGCCGAGCCACTTCAAGTTCATTGCGAATCTGGTCGATTCCGATCCTGGCAGAGGCCAATTCAATCTGGCTTCTGGAGAGGTCCAAAGGTGAGGCGTCGCCTGCCTTGACACGCTTCATAACAACATCATGGGTTTTCTGGATAAAATCAAGATGTTCGGATTGAAGGTGCAGTCGCTCCTGAAGAGTAAACACCTCAAGGAAACGCTTCTCGACAAGGGCACGGATCTCCATGATTTTCGCACCGTATTCGAGGGAGGCAATTCTAGTTGAGGCCTCTGCTTTTCGCTTGCGCTTGGCGATTTTTCCGCCAAGTAGAAACTCCTGGCTGATACCGATTCGGCTGGACATAACGGCGGTGCCGGAAACTTCCCCTGAACCGCCGAATTCTTCAATCTCGCCGAAAAATGCGGGATTTGGTGACAATTCAGCCTGAAGAGCCGCACCCTGTCTTGCTTTGATCTCATACCATGTCGCAGCAAGAGACGGGTGCTGGTTAAGAGTTGCTTCAACTGCCCAATCCAGGGAAATCGAATCGACAGTTTCTGATGGAGGCGATTCCGCTGGTATTTGTCCGCGCAAAACGATTTGCGGCGGGATTAAATTCACATCTGATGTTCCGGCTAGACTGATACGGGGGGTGGCATATCCCATAAAAAATATTGTCGTGGCAAGGAACACCCTGAAAATAGCGTACTTCATCTATGTATTTCTCCGTTAATAAGTGTGCTGCACCCAAAGCTTGCCTCTGTAGGGAAACTCCCCGGGATGCAAATGGAACAGGTCTTTTTGTTGAATCTGGAGACATGG
>JAHJJF010000089.1 GCA_018823135.1 Pseudomonadota bacterium | reverse complement strand
GGCGTAAGTTCAATCAGCCCTTGTTTTTCTTGAACACCGGCTCAAGCTCACACATTTCAGCATACTCGGCAATTTCCTGTTTGAATTCCTGCACATGAGGGCAATCCCAGATAGCCAGGATTTTCTTCCTGGCAACATATGCAGGAACCACCGTGCCGTTTTCGTCCCGATTCCGGTCCGGCAGCGGTTCCAGGAGATACGGGAAAATCTGCGGGCGTCGGCAGGTGACCGGCCGCTGATCGTATATGACACAACCCCCTGAGGTTCGGTCCAGATGAGGACAGGCAGTCTCTTTGGGAAGGATGATGCTCCAGCCGGTTTTCCAGTGGTAGAGAGCCTGCGGATTTTTATAAAAAGGGATGTTGTCCGGAGAAAACGGCGGTTCCGTCAGTGCCGACAGGTTTCGGCTTTCTGCAGTATCAATACACGGAAGATCGAAAAGATTTATTTCATCCGCAGCCAGAGGGATCTCAAAAAAGTCCTGCTGCATTTCGTTGCTCGGGCCAACACAGCAGAGATCGCACCGGCAGGGCCCGCAGAGCTGGCTGTTTATCGTTTCAAGTTCTCGGGTGATGATCTGCTGGCCAACCATCAGGGAGATTGCCTCGAAAACATCCTCCTGCTCATATTGTTCATTCAAGATTATCCATGGGACCTTTTCAGCCTTTTTGAGCATTTCAAAATTTTTGAGAATCGGCAGGTAGGGGCGCAGGATTTCTCCTGGAGCCGGGTATACGGCGCTAACTGTTTCAACCGGTTCGGTTAATTCATCCAGAACCGAGTCAACGGAAGTTGAAGGCAGGGCCAGGTAAAGAAATTGCACAATCCTGGCAATGGGCAGTATCGGGTGCTTCAGAAGATCAACGCCCTGGGAAGCTGAAGATGATTTTTCTGTAACCATCGCTGTCTCATTTCCTTGACCGGGAAGTCAGGCGGTATTACTATGCAGTGGATGTGGCAAACGATGGCGTGAAACTCATTGCATCGTCCTGTTCGCATAGCAATTCATCCCAGAGTCTGGGGACTTTTTGAAATTCGGACTGAAAAATATTTAAACTACTAATAATAAACTGTCAATAACCTATGGAAGAATTTCAGGAACAATCTTTAACCGAGCATCTGGCAGAACTGCGAAGCTGTCTGCTTATTTCTCTTGCTGCTGCCGGAGTGGGTTTTTCCATTGCTTATTATTATGTTGAGAAAATCGGCCACTGGTTCCTGAAGCCGCTTTACGAAGTTCTCCCGGAAAACTCCTCCCTGATCTTTACCTCGTATCAGGGCGCCTTTTTTTTTACCTGAAATTAGCCCTGGTTGCAGGGATTCTATTGGCAAGCCCGGTAATTTTTTATCAAATCTGGCGTTTTGTGGCCCCCGGGCTGTATCACCATGAAAAGCGCCTGGCGATCCCTTTTGCGTTGCTTTCGGCACTATGTTTTCTTGGTGGCACGGCCTTCGGTTATCTGGTTGTTTTTCCACCCGCCTTCAGTTTTCTCATGAGCTATTCCTCAGACATCCTGAGTCCGATGCCCACTGTTGCCGAGTATTTTTCGCTCAGCCTCAAGCTGCTCATCGCTTTCGGGGTGATCTTTGAGCTTCCGGTCTTCATGGTTTTGCTGGCGCGGCTGGGAATCGTCAATGCGTCATTCCTCAACAAGCAGCGGAAATATGCGATCCTTTCAGCGTTTGTAATCGCTGCAATCCTCACCCCCACCCCGGATATTGTCAATCAGTTGATGATGGCCGTGCCGCTTATCGTGCTGTATGAGATCAGCATTGTCGGCGTCTGGCTGTTCGGCGGGAAGAAATCGTCTCAGGACGATCTTCATGGAAACGAACTGGGTGGCAAGTGAAAAGGCGTTTGTCTTTTCCACAAATAAACTAGTTATCATGAAACCCACCACCTCAGATGGTGGACCCGGAAAGATTCTACCGATCCGGCGAAAAATCAGTTTTTTTGAAATCGCAGAATATCGAACAGAAAAGCGTAGACTCCGAGGAATGTCGAAGTGAACAACATGAAGTTCAAAGAAGAAGACCCTTCATGAAGAAAGTTCGCTCCTCGAAACGATGAAGGCCTGGAAGTATCTGGAGGGACTATCCTTCGTCATTCGCTATTGTGCGGTTCGATTTCGATATTCAAATCTGTAGTAGTTAGGCCCCCTTTTAAGGGGCTACCTGAGATCTTCAGCTACGCTGGAGGAAACTCACTCTTTGGCAGTCCATAAAATGTATTTCTACAGCGTCATACTCAAAGGCCGCATTTCCCCGTTCTGATCACCAACAGAAAACCTCATTAACTGTCTGACAGTGGTTTGTCTGGACCATTCAATACATCCATCTTTGAAAAACTGATTAATCAGGCGCATCCAATAAAGCTCAGATATGGTCAAGCCCAAAGGGAATGAACGCGTCAAGATAATGACACATTTTGCCGCCGAACCTTTGAAAAGAGGGAAAAATTTTCTCTATATAAAGGGTCTATAATACACGAATTTTTATAACGCATTGTTTTCGTTGCATTATTTTTTTGTGAATCCGCGGCATGTAAATTGCTCCATAATTTATGGATCAGAAAGTAATGATGCCTTGTCTGAAGCGCACACCCATGGAGAATAGCCATTAATTATGCTTCAGTGCTTATTAAACTGGAAGAAGTTTCCGATAAGTTATGCACTGATAAGTTTTTGTTTATGGGGTGAATTCGGTTGTGATGCATGATAACGGCAGGAAATTATATGGAGAATGTTCCAGGAAGAGAAGCTTTGCCAGGTGAAATTGGATGAGAACAATAGCCTTTGTGCCTGCACGATGCGGCAGCAAATCAATACCCCTTAAAAATATTAAGTCGTTCTGTGGAAAGCCGTTAATTTACTGGGTCCTCAAAGCATTGGACGGCGTTGATAGAGTTGATGAGACCCATGTTGCAACTGACTGTGAAGAAATCAAGGCAATGGTGAAAGGGTTCGGTTTTTCCAAGACAAAGATATACATGCGCGAGCCGGAAAACGCCCAGGACCATTCCTCAACGGAAAGCGTGATTCTCGAGTTTCTGGAAAATCAGCACACCGAAGATGATTGCACCTTCCTGCTAGTCCAGGCAACCTGTCCATTGACGCAAAGCAGCGATTTCATAAATGCTCTGGAAATTTATAGGAACAGAAAGGCGGATTCTCTTCTTTCTTGCGCGCGAGTGAAGATATTTCTTTGGAGTAGAGAAGGGAAGCCATTGAACTATGATTACAATAATCGGCCTCGCCGACAGGAAATTCAGGGTGAATTAATGGAAAATGGGGCATTTTATATAACAAGCGTAGGGAATGTCAGGAAAAACAGGAATCGTCTTTCCGGGAATATATCAATATATGAAATGCCTGAGTATACTGCAATTGATATTGACGATGAAGATGATTGGCTTGTCGCAGAAATGTTGATGAATAAGTATATACTGAAAAATGGTGTTGAATGAATTTCAATTCACACGTATTACAGATCGGGGTTAATCAATGATTGATATTCATTTTTATATGAAAGTCTATGATTTAAAGAAAAAGATCATGAACGGTGAAAGGTTTGACCGGGAATATGTCTTTAATAAGCTTGAGGAATGCAGAAGAACGGCGCCGGTAGTATATAATATCGAAACAACAAACGCCTGTAATATGCGCTGCCAGATGTGCCCCCGAACAACAATGATGACCCGGAAGGTTGAACGGCTCGGGACTGGGGTGTTTGAGAAAATCATCGAGGAATTCGAGCCTTTTTCCGCAGCGGAATGGGAGGAATGGCAGCGCTTCGTTGAAAAGAGTTACCACATAGACCGCAACGACATGAGTGAAAATCATTATTTTCTCCATGTCATTCCAAAGGTCATACAGTTGCACGGCTATGGCGATCCGCTGCTGGATACGGAGATGCCGAACCGCATCAAGCAGCTGTCGGCACGGGGTTTCACCTCGTACTTCAGTTGCAACCCGGCAAATATCGATGTGGAAAAAAACATTGAGATGTTCAAAAACGGTCTTGGCTATATCAAGTATTCCATCGAAAGCGTTGATGATTTCCTCCATAAAAAAATCCGGGGAGACGCCTCGAATTTCGAGGCAAGTTTCCAGAAAATCAAACAGATGCTTGCAGCCAAGAAAAAGTACGATCTGGGCACAACCATCGTCATCACCATGCTTGACCTGAAGCGCGACGACCAGGAAGAGGAGTTTGCAAAACTCCGTCAGGCCTTTGAACGGCTGGATGTCTATATTTATATGAAAAGCCAGGACCAGCAATGGTACCAGGGCAAAGATGAGGGGACCAACTCCCTGCACTGGACGGAATTCTGCCAGTTCCCCTGGTCGTCCATGACCATCAAGTCAAACGGTGAGGCGGCCATGTGCGTCGAGGATTTCAACAATGAGATCATCCTGGGCGATACGAGAAAGGAAACCTTAACCGAGATCTGGAACGGTGAAAAATACGGGCAATTTCGTCGAGCGCAGTTTGACTTGAAAAAAGGGATTAAATGCACTGAGCAGTGCGACATGAAGCTGGTGGGCGGCATGTGCCTGTGATTTCCCGCCGGGCGGGTTGAAAAGGAACTATGACAAACGGATTATTTTCCATCAAGGATAAGGTCATACTGGTCACCGGTGCTTTCGGCCTTGTGGGCCGGGAGATCACCGCAAGCTTTCTTGCGCATGGCGCCAGGGTCATCGTTGCCGGGCATAATCCGGCGCAGGTGAAGGATGTTGGCAATGAATTGGCTGAAAACTTTGATTCTGATTCTTTTCTGGTGTGTGCCCTGGATGTCACTGCCGCCGAAAGTATAGAAAAATGCCTGTCCTCGGGGCTCTCCAGGTTTGGGTCAATGGATGTGCTGGTCAACAACGCCGCGATAAACGCCAAATTCGACAAGGGGGTTGTGGACAAAAATTATTTCAGTCGATTTGAAAATTATCCGATAGAGCTGTTGAGAAGGTCTGTTGAAGTCAATCTTGTAGGCGCGGTGCAGATGGCGCAGGCAGCATGCAGGCAGATGCTGAAACAGGGACAGGGCAATATCATTAATGTCGCCTCATCTTACTCCCTCATTGCCCCGAACCAGCAGCTTTACGATTTCGGTGAGGATGATGTGCAGTTCAAGCCCGTTGATTACGTTGCCAGTAAATCCTTCATGCCGAATTTTACGCGGTATCTGGCAACATTTTATGCAAAGGATAACATCCGCTGCAATGCCATTGCCCCCCATGGAATATTTAACGATCATGACGATAAATTCGTTCACAATTTTGCACAGTTGTCACCCATGGGCCGGATGTGTGAAAAGTCGGAGATCAGCGGGCCGTTCATCTTTCTGGCCTCGGAGGCCTCAAGTTATATGACCGGCACGGTGGTTGTGGTGGACGGCGGCTGGACAGCATGGTAGCAGGGCGATTCATTCCCATGGTTTTCATGGAGGAAAAGGATGATCATTGATAAGAATTTTGCCGATTATATAGTTTTTTCGGAAGACTGTATCTCGCGGGCCTTGAAAAAGATCGGCCGCAATCAGCACCGGTTTATCATTGCTGTGAGTCAATCGGGGAATCTCGAAGGGATCATGACGGATGGCGATTTCCGGCGCTGGGTCATGCAGCAGGAGGACATCAGCCTGTCGCAGAAGGTCGAGAAAGCGATAAACCGGCAATGCGAATACGCCTATATCACTGATTCGCCGGACGCCATAAAAAAACGGCTGAGTGCAAAGATCGAGGTTATTCCCCTGGTGGACAGACAGCATCGGCTGGTTGCCCTTGCCAGGAAAAGAGAGCCAAATTTATTCCTCGGCGATTTTAAATTAACCGAAGATTCGCCGGTTTTCGTGATCGCCGAGATCGGCAATAATCATAACGGCAGTCTGGCAAATGCCAGAAAACTCATTGACCAGGCCATCCAGGCGGGGGCCGACTGCGTCAAGTTTCAGATGCGCGACATGGACTCGCTTTACAAGAATAATGGTTGCGCAGATGATGAGAGCGCCGATCTCGGCGCGCAGTACACCCTTGATCTCCTCTCCAGATTTCAATTGAGCCGGGACGACCTGTTTGAGGCCTTTGATTATTGCAAGGTCAAAGGGGTCATGCCGTTATGCACCCCCTTTGACCAGGTCAGTCTCGAATATCTTGAGACATACGGCATGCCGGCCTACAAGCTGGCATCGGCTGACCTGACGAATCATGACCTGCTGCGGGCCATGGCTGAAACCGGCAAGCCGCTGATCTGTTCCACCGGCATGTCCACTGAAACGGAAATCATCAAAGGGGTGGAGATTTTAAAGAAATACGGGGCGCAGTTTGTGCTGCTCTTGTGCAATTCCACCTATCCCGCGCCGTTTAAAGACGTGCATTTGAACTATCTGGACAGGCTCAAGGAAATCGGCGGATGCTATGTCGGCTACTCGGGTCATGAGCGGGGTATCTCCATTCCCATTGCCGCGGTGAGTCGCGGCGCCAAGGTAATTGAAAAGCATTTCACACTGGATTGCGATCAGGAAGGAAATGATCATAAGGTCAGTCTGCTGCCGGATGAATTCGGCGAAATGGTCAAATGCATCAGGGAAGTGGAGCAGGCACTCGGCACGAAAGAGGAACGGGTGGTCTCCCAGGGTGAGATGATGAACCGGGAGGTTCTGGGTAAAAGCCTGATAATAAACTGTGATCTGCCCAAAGGGGAGATCATTACTCCGGATATGGTGGAGGTGAAAAGCCCTGGCAACGGCCTGTCGCCCTACCGCAAAGGAGAGCTTGCCGGCACTCGAGCAAAGCATGATTTCAAGGCGGGCGATTTCTTTTTTCCCTCGGATCTTTCTCCAGACCATATCGCGCCGCGCAACTACGACTTCGGCCGGCCCATGGGTATTCCCGTCAGGTATCATGATGTCCATGAGATGCTGGGGCTCAGTAACTTTGATCTGCTGGAATTCCACCTGAGCTACAAGGATATGCTGATCAATATTCACGAGGTGTTTACCCAGCCATTTGAGGTGGATTTTGTCGTCCACAGTCCCGAGCTTTTTGCCGGCGACCATATTCTGGATCTCTGTTCATTTGACGAGGCGTACCGGCGCCGTTCCATTGTCGAGCTGCAGAAGGTCATTGATCTTACCCGCGAATTGAAGCAGTATTTCCCCAAAACAACAAGGCCGCTGATCATCGTCAATATCGGCGGTGCCACCCAGCATGCGCACCTGCAACCGAAACAGCGGCAGAAATACTATGAGAAATTTGCCAAAAGCCTTGCCGAACTGGATATGGCCGGGGTGGAAATCATCCCCCAGACCATGCCGCCTTTCCCTTGGCATTTCGGTGGTCAGCGCTATCAGAATTTATTCATGGATCCCTATGAAACCGCCGAGTTCTGTGCAAAACACAAGATGCGGGTGTGTCTTGACATATCCCATTCAAAACTTGCCTGTAACCATTTTAAATGGTCGTTTACCGAGTTTATCGAAATCGTCGGGCCGTATACGGCGCACCTGCATATCGTTGACGCCCAGGGCCTTGACAGTGAAGGACTGCAGATCGGTGACGGCGACATCGATTTCTTCTCTCTGGCAAGGGATCTCGGGGTTTTTGCGCCGGACGCATCATTCATCCCGGAGATCTGGCAGGGTCATAAAAACCACGGAGAAGGTTTCTGGGTTGCCCTTGACCGTCTGGAACAGTGGTTCAAGTCGGAGTATATTAAGAGGCATGCCGCCTAAGTCTGCAGATTCGGGCTGACCGGCAGGTGAATCATCCGGGCTGCCCAGAATAAATTATCCGTAAGAAATTGTTTTTTTCAATGAAGGAGTGCTTATGAAATCAACGGGAAAGGTGCTGTTCATAATCCATGATGTGTACCAGGAAGATAACCAGTTTCCCTTGGGCGTTGCCTATATGGCAGCCATGTTGAGAAACAGCGGCGCCGAGGTGACGGTGTGCTGTCAGGATATTTTTCATTATTCCAATGAGGAGCTTGCCGAAAAATATCTCAAGAGTCAGGAGTATGATCTCATCGGTATCGGCTTTCTGGCTGCGCGCTTCAAGGAAACCGTGGTCTCGCTTTGTGAGACGGTTCACAAATATAAGAAGGGGGCGAGGATTATTTTCGGCGGCCATGGCCCATCGTCGGAACCGGAGTATGTTCTGAAGAATACCCTCGGGGATCTTGTCGCCATCGGCGAAGCCGAACAAACCATCGTCGAAGTGCTGCAGTTGATAGTTGCAGGGCGGGATTTTCAGGATGTGAAAGGCATCGCCTATAAGGACGAAACCGGCGAGGTGCATATCAACGAGCGGCGGAAACCCATCATGCGGGTGGATGAAATTCCCTTTCCGGCATGGGACCTTTTTCCCATGGATATATACACCACCAATATGCAGTACCATCTCCAGGATGAGGATGAAAAAGCCATCCAGATCCTCACCGGCCGGGGCTGTGTCAATCGCTGTACCTTCTGTTACCGCATGGAGAAAGGGGTTCGCTTCAGAAGCATCGACAATGTGTTGACCGAGATGAAACAACTTTATGAGGGCTATGGCGTGACCTATTTCGCCATCCAGGACGAAGTGTTTATCGCCTCGGTGGCCAGGCTGCGGGAATTTGTCCAAGGCCTCAAGCGGTTCGGCCTGCTCAACCGGATCAAATACAATATCAATGCCGGCATCCGGGCCAATATCGCCACTGACGAGTTGGCAACATTATTGAAGAATTCCGGCTGCTGCTATGTGAATGTCGGGTTTGAATCGGTCACCCAGGAATGTCTTGACGATTTCAAGAAGAACACCACGGTCACCGATAATTTCACAACGGCGAAGCTCATGAAGAAGCACGGTGTTCCCATGGGAATCAACTTTATCTGGGGGATTATGAGCGATACCGCCGAGACCCTTCAAAAGAGCGTGGCGTTTATCAAGGAGTTCCAGAGTTATAACGAGTTGCGCACCATCCGGCCGATTACGCCGTTTCCCGGCTGTGAACTGTATGACTACGCCATCAGCAAGGGCCTGCTGGCGGGTCCTGAGGATTTTTTTAATAAATTCAAGAATTCTGACCTGCTCACGGTGAACTACACCAGTATCCCTGATCAGGAATTCTACACACTGCTCCTAGCGGCAAACAAGGAGCTGATCCTCGATTATTATCAGCATACCAACGGTGATATGGTGCAGGCGCAAAGGATGATCGACAACTTTGAAAATCTCTATTTCAAGGGTGAGGTGAAGTTCCGGGGCGCGCGGCATTTCGAAAGTAAGAAATTCAAAAAAGCGGTATAAGCGCTGTCGGACTGCGCTTCGAATTGATGATAATGTCTGCTCAACAGGAATGCTACCTCTGCAGGGAAACCGATTTTTCATACAGGCCCGGCAGCGTCCGTGACAATCCCGCCCTGAAGGTCTGCCAGTGCAGCGGCTGCGGACTGGTTTACCTTTCCTCCTTTGCTCACGCTGAAAAGGATTTTTATGAAGAATCCGGCATGCACGGCGAGGCGCCTCTGGATGTAGCCAAATGGATGGCCAACACCGCGGCGGACGATGAACGGCGTTTTCATTTTCTCGAACCGCATCTTTCAGGGAAAAGCCTCCTTGATTTCGGCTGCGGAACCGGCGGTTTCCTCCTCAAGGCGCGGAAAACGGCCCGCGAAGTTCACGGCGTCGAACTGGAAAAACGGCTGCAATCCCATTTCCTGAAAAACCGCCTGACGGTGTTTGAAAATATCGAGGATCTGCGGGAGAGGCAAGGAGCCGGCCGCTATGATCTGATTACCCTGTTCCACGTTCTGGAACACCTTCCGGATCCTAAATCCATGCTGCAGTCCCTGGGAACCCTTCTTGCCGATTCCGGTGAGATCATCATCGAGGTTCCCCATGCCGATGACGCCCTTCTGACCCTCTACGAATGCGAGCCTTTTTCGCATTTTACCTACTGGAGCTGTCATCTCTTCCTTTTTACGGTGAGCACCCTGGAAATGCTTGTACGGCAGGCCGGTTTAAAGCCGAACTACATAAGGCAGGTGCAGCGTTACCCGGTGAGTAATCATCTGTACTGGCTGGCCAGGGGAAAGCCCGGCGGGCATATGGTATGGAATTTTCTGGACTCTCCTGAGCTGCAGACCGCATATGCGAAGCAACTGGCTGAAATGGGAAAATGCGATACCCTGGTTATGAGTGTGTCCAGATGATTGTCTAAGCCCCATCATTCAAGCCAAAAAAAATCCCCGCAGGCATCGGCCCTCCGGGGATTTTTGTATGGATCGAGAGCGATCAGTGCACCTGGGGCGGCGTCGGCAGACCCGCCATCAACTTCTCCTTTAACGCCAGGTAGGCGGCCTTGGCTGCTTCCGGCTGGTTCATGGCGACGTAGCAATCACCGATTTTTTTGAGCAGTCCGGTATTTTCCGGCCAGGCCATGAAGCATTTTTCGTAGGCGAAGATCGCCTCGTCGAATTGCGCGGACTGATAGAGGTTGTCGCCGATTTTTTCCCAGAACCCGGCGTATGATTTGTCAATCGCAACAGCTTTTTCCAGGTGTTTTATGCCTTGCTGGAATTCACCGAGGCCAAACAGGATGCTGGCGACATTGTGGTGGACTGACGCATCATCCGGGGTTATCGCAAGAATCCGGCTGTATGAATTGAGAACACCGGCTGTGTCGTCTTCGCTGTGCTGGATAACAATCAATTGCTGGTAAAAGCCGGCAATCTGGCTGGGCAGGAGATTTGCCCGCAGGACATCGTGCTCTTCAATGTCGCGGCACCAGGTTTTAACGAGGTCAATGCAATCCAGATGGGCTGGGGCTTTTGATGGATCCTGGGCCGCCTTTAAACCCTCGCTGGCATGCAACCGGACCACGTCTATAAGAGGCTGGTAATCGGAACAGTAACGCAGGCCCTTGATCAGCATCCTTCGCCGGCTTTTGACGTCGATGATAAAGTTCCTGCCGTATTCACGGTACTCCTCAGCCATCTGTTCCTGAAAGGCCCGGATTTTTTCAGCGTATACAGGGGCGGCTTGAATAGCGGCGCCGAAATGCCGGTCCGCGGCATCGTATTGTACCAGGTGGGCGGCGATAATTCCTCTGTAGAAATGAACCTCGGCCGAGTCCTGCTCTGCCGGGGGAAGGGTTTCAAGGACTTTCTCCAGGAGGACGATATTGCCGGTTTCGTAGTAGTGGCGTGCAAGTTTCATGGAATCCTTCACATGGTCTGTGACGCCTTTGTGAATCCGCTTCAGCAGTCGGTTCTCTGCTCTGTGAAATTCAAGGGTTTCTGAAAAATGTTTTTTGAAAAGGGCCAGTGCCTTGCGGCGCACATCGTTAATTTCTTCATAGCACTCCATGCTGCCAATAAGCCACTGGGAATATTTTTCCGGTTCTCCCTGGATTTTTTTTAAGGCATGCTTTTTCCGTTCGGAGTCGCGGATGCCTGCCAGGGTTAAATCCCGGATGATCTGCCACAGGGTGAGCTCCTTGTCCAGGCTCTGGTGGCAGTCATTGACGGCGATTATTTTTTTCTGCAGATCCGGTGGAAGGGTTTGCGGGGTCAGAGGATTATCCTTGCTTCGTTTCTCCTGCTTAAGCAGTTTGATAGCCTGTTGCGATATGGGGCTGTTTGCCTTGATGGTTTTCTGCACGGAAATTATTTTTTCGAGAAGCTTCTTGTATGCTGCCAGTAACTGTCTGGGGTCCGGGTGCCAGTCCTTACTCTCAGGGGGATGGATCCGGGAATCGATTTCCTGCTCGTGGCGGCAGAAGCGGGCCAGTGATTCCTTGAGGGGCAGAACCTGAGTTCCTTCAATATGAACGCCGCCCTCGGTGGAATTGATGATTTCAAAACCTGCAGCATTACTGATCATTTTTTCAAAATGGAGCCGCATCTCAAAAAAAGACCGGTTGGTCGCTACCTTGCCGCCGTTGACGCCGTCTGACCATATCAGGCCGTTTTCCGAGCCGATGGCCAGGTCCATGGTTTCCTTGTGGGTGAGCGTCGTGTTGTCGGCATGGTCCTTGTTGTCGGTGTAGGCCAGGTCCTGGCCCACAAAGATGATCGGCGAACAGCCAAGGATTGTTGCTGCCTGGAGGTTCAGATGGGCAACTGTCGCTGCGCCGCCGGTGCGGAGATGTCCGCCAAGTAAATCAAGGAGCCACGATTCAATGGGCAGGGCGGTGAAGGTCCAGAATATTTTTTTTGCCGGAAAAACCCTGGCCACTTTGCTTGAAACCCATGGCATGGTGATGATGGAGACGTCTCGGCATTTATCGGCAACATGGGCGAATTTTTCAAAGATCAGATCCTGGGCATCAATGGTGGTGACGAAGTTGGGGGTGACGCCATGGGCCAGAAGGGCAGGGAGGGTGGAATCCACGGCAATGATCACCGCCTTGCCTTGAGCCTCTTTCAATTGATCAATATTTTTGTCCAGCGATGGCCCGCCGGCAACGATAATCGCCGGGATTCCCTTGAATCGATTATGCAGGCGGTCAATGAGGCAGTGATGGTGGATGGTCTTCATGTTCTCAAGGCGGTTGGTGAGGTAGGTCTTGCCGTGATAAATATTGGTGTTGCCCTCAACATTGGCCCGGTTGAATCTTTCAAACAGTTGGTTGTTCAGTTCTTTGTAACCGGTTTCGTGCAGGGCAAAAGATGGCAGATGCCTGAGGGTGTGAATATTCTCAAGCATTAATGCCCGGAAGGCCGGTGTCAGTATCTTGTCGACCTCGGGGGTCGGAGTGACGCTCAGCAGCACCCGGGGGTCGCTGAGCAAATCGGCAAGGTCGATGTGCTGCATTGCCTGGCGGAAGATGCCGGGGTCAAGCTCAAATATGGCAAGGTGGCGGATATGAGGACGTTCATTGATGATCGCCAGGGCGCCATGGCCCAGGCCCATGCCGAGGAGGCCGACAAGGCCCGTGGCCTCTTCCGGAACCTGCGTGAGGAAGTCATCTCCCGCTCCTTTGGGGTTTTCAGCGCTGTGCATGGTGACAGTCTCGCCATCCCGGCCTGTCACCCGGAGGTTGAGTTCTCCTGATGCAGTTTTGTATACCTCGCCAACAGGATCGGGCGGCGATTCAGAAAAAGTTTCCCACTGGGCCGGGTGGTGTTTATGTAATAAGGCCATATTTGATTCAAAAAAATCTGGAAGTCTGTCTTCCATAGCATAATCTCCTTTAGGATTTTTACTTCCGTCAAAAAAACAACAGTGCATCAGTATATATATCGTCAGCTGCGACCTGTTTCTTAAATCTCTTTTCAATAAATCTGTTCAGTTCACAGGGTTTTTAGCCATTGCAGGCAGCCCTGGGCGATATTCTCTCCGGCGGCGTGCCGTACGTATTCTGAAAAACAGCAAGATACATGCCGCGCAACAGAATGATCGGGTAATTTCTTGCAACGCCTGATTTGTTTTTCCAGAGTCGAGTCAGGTTGACGAAAAAATGATCCCATGGGGAAAAAAGACTCAAGTCGTGCCATGAAGTGCCGATATGATAACTGAAGAAGGAGAGAAGGCATAACTCTGTATCCCGGGTTATGTGTTATTCTTTTTATGAAAATTATTTGAATTTAGAAACAGAGGAGGTGATGCCTGGGACTTGCAGAACAAGTGATGTTTAATTTTTACAGGACAAGCAAAAAAGTAATGAAGCGAAAAGGGAAAGGAATCCCGGAAAATCCATCATGGAGGAATTAAATTATGGCATTACGTATTAATACAAACGTGGCAGCGTTAAACGCCCACAAGAATATGATCAAGAATGATGATAATCTCTCAGCCTCGCTGGAAAAATTGTCATCAGGCCTGAGGATCAACAAGGCGGCGGACGATGCTTCCGGTATGGCCATTGCCGACTCCCTGCGGTCACAGGCCCTCGGTCTTGGCCAGGCAATCAGGAACGCCAATGACGCTATTTCCATGGTGCAGACTGCTGATGGTGCTCTTCAGGAGTCCATCAATATCGTTAACACCATAAAAACCAAAGCAGTCCAGGCGTCTCAGGACGGTCAGACCACGGAATCCCGGAAGGCGATTCAGGCTGATATCGACAAGCTGACGGAAGAGCTGGACATTATTGCCAAGACCACAGCATTTAATAATCAGAAACTGTTGTCCGGTAATTTTACCAACAAGAAGTTCCAGGTTGGTGCTTATTCGCAGGAAACGGTAAGTGTTTCCATTGCCTCTGCTGAATCAAGCAAGATAGGTCATGTCAATGCAAGTCGGCTGGATTTTTCAGGGACAGGAACTGCGGAGCTTGCTTTTTACAGCAATCTGCAGGACCAGACCTTCAGCCTGAATGCCATTAGCTTGAGTTATAATAATAACCGGGAAAACAGTCTGGGCGCAGTTAAAGATGCCATCAACAAACTGAGTGATGTTCTTGGGGTTACCGCAGATGCGGTTGTCTCTTCATCCACCACCGGTGCAATAGTGGCAGGGGCCACTGACTCGGATTTCGCCATCAACGGCATCACCATCGGTGCGATCAATGTTGCTGCCAATGACTCCGACGGTTCACTGGTAAAATCCATCAACCAGAAAACTTCTGAGCATGGTGTTATTGCAAGTGTTGACAACGAGGGCGCAATGACCTTGACCTCGGTTGACGGTCGAGCTATCCAGGCGACAAGCACAAGCATCTCCACCGGCAGCACAACCACCGGCGCCAATGCAATCTTTGGTGGCGACAGCCTGTCAACCCTTGGATACATCAATCTGATTCAGACTGGTGCTGCAGAGGTTCAGGTGAGTAACGGCGGGACAAGTGGGCTGGCTGTTACTACGGTAAATAATGTCGAGACCACTGGGAACTCCGCGGCAACAACCGCAGTTTCGACTTTAGCTGCAGGTTCCACCCTTGGTTCAGGAAGTGTTTTGAACTCGGGTACGGCGATCAGCAATAATATAACGGTTGCCGCCTTCACCGCTGGTGCGGGGACAACAATTGCCGGCGCCGGTTCGACGCTGAGATCCGGTACCAGCCTTGCGGCAGGGACTTCGGTTACCTCTGAAATCACCGTTGCCGCTACAGCAATTGCGGCCGGGGATACACTGGTTGCCGCCACCGGATCAATCCTGAATTCCGGGTCGGTAATCGGTTCTGCCACGACGATTAATTCAGTTGCGCTAATCTCTGGCAAGACCCTTGTCGGTGCTGCTACACTGGGCGTCGGTTCTATTCTGCAGTCCGGAACCTCCCTCATTTCCGGGACGGTTATCCAGGGTGACGCAATCGTTGCTGCTGCTACTGCTCAGGTGAATTTCCTTGCTGGTGGCGGTACAATTGCCAGTGGTTCAATTATTCTGGCAACCTCAACCCTGGTTGACGGCACTGTGTTCAACACTGCTGCCGATGCCACCGCAGCCTTGACCCATTTGGCTGCCAGTGCTTCAATTCTCACGGGCGCCGGCATCTGGACCCTGAGTTTTACAGCAGGCACATCGGGCGCCACTACGGGTACCTTTACCCTGGTGGGTGAAATATCCAACGTTCTTGGTGGTACCGACATTTCAACCGGTTCAACACTGAAGGCCGGTTCGTATGCGGTCAATGACGCCATCGTGATCCAGGATATGACCACGACTGACACCATGATCCTGCTCACCGGTTCAATCATTGCCAACCAGTCCACCCTGGGAGCCAATACCGTTGCCAATAATGACGCCTTTACGGTTCACGGTGATTTGCAGTTGACAAACACCATGACCATCCGGGGCGGCAGTACACTCATTACCGGCTCGAGACTTGCCGCACAGTCTGTTGCCGATAACGATGCCCTGGTCCTGGCGGCTAATGCCACCCTGACCGCGGCCATGACTCTGGTCACCGGTACCGTGGTTGTTGCTAATAGTGTTCTTGGTAATGGTTCCAGCGCTTCAAGCAATGATCTTACCTTGACTGCCGACGCCACCCTGACCAATGCCCAGACTCTGGCAATTGGTTCGGTTATTGGAGACGGTTCGTCCCTGGCCACCGGTTCCACCTTTGGTGCAACCCTGACCCTGGCTCAGACTGAAACCGTTGCTGTCGGCACCACCATGAATCTGGCAGCAGGCTCAAGTGCTGCTGCGGGCAGTGTTTTTGCTGCCGGCACCGTTTTGACCAACGCCATTAGCGGCACCGACGGTAACAGTTATGCCATCGGTGACACTCTGGTGTCGGCGGTTACCCTTGCTGGTGCTACCACCATGACTAATGCCCAGGACATCAAGGGCGGCTCTATTCTGACCGCCGGCTCAACCCTGGCCGCCAACACCTCCGGCAGCGGCTCTGCTATCGGTACGGTTGGTTCATCCACCATGACCAGGTTGTCTGAGATCAGTGTTCTGACCCAGGATGGTGCGCAGACTGCTATTTCGGTAGCGGACTCCGCCCTGAAGGATCTTGATAAGGTACGGTCCGATCTTGGTTCCATCCAGAATCAGTTGAACTCAACGGTTGCCAATATTTCGGTCACCAGGGTTAACGTTTTTGCAGCGGAATCTTCAATCCGTGACGTTGACTTTGCCGAAGAGGCAGCCAACTTCTCCAAGATGCAGATCCTGACCCAGGCAAGTTCCTTTGCAATGGCTCAGGCCAATGCCAGCGCTCAAACCGTTCTGGCATTGCTGCAAGGATAAGTTTCTACTGCTGCTGGATTATTTTATCAACTCAACCAAAAGGGGTTGCGGTCTTCGGGCCGCAGCCCCTTTTTTTGGTTTGGCGAGACGGTAAAATTTTCAGGGGAGTGAGCCCAGCGGGGTGGGCTTTTGTGCATTCTTGATAAAAATGCCTGAAAATGGAAATATATCTAAAGTCGGCAGGAGGCGTGGCCGATACGTTTATTGAATACAGGTACAGGAATTCAAGAAGTTTTTCTAACTACAGACAAAAATGTAAGGGGTAGGCTCAATGGTCGGTTCAATTTCCACCCTCGGCGTTGGTTCAGGGCTGGATCTGCAAGGGATTATTGATCAGCTGCGCGAGGTCGACCAGCAGCTCGTCGAGCAGAAAAAGACCGAAATTACTCAGGTTGAAGCGCAGCTTGAGGAGTTTACCGTTGTCAAGAACATGCTCTTTGATATCAAGAGCAAGGCACTTTCCCTTTCCCTTTCTTCCACATTCCTTGGGCGAAGCGCCTCCAGCAGCGATGAGGATGTGATCAGCGTTTCAGTAATAGACGGCACTTCGTTTCAGACCGCGTCCCTTGATGTTGCCCGGCTGGCCTCAAAAAGTTCCTGGGCATCCGGTAACCTGGAGACAACGGATTCGATCATCAATGTGCCGATCAGACAATATTCCGCTGTCGGTCTGGATAATTCCACCGATACCTATATACCGGCCTCATCAAGTATAACCGTGACCTATGGCGGCTCAAGTGTCTTTACCGTGGGTGGCGGCGGTGTCGGCAAAAGTCTCGATGATGTTGTGAGCGAGATTAATGCCGGGTCTCTGGGCGGTAATGTGACTGCCTCTGCCGAGCAGATCGACGGCAAGTATTATCTTCAGGTAATTTCCGATACAACAACCAACAGCGAGAGCAACCGGGTCAAGCTGACCTCCACCGGCACCTTGAGTTTCAGCAGCAGTCCGCCGGTGGCCCTGGAGCATTTTTCAACCACCGGGGTGGCCGATGCCGCAGTTGATACCTTTCTGGCGGCCAATACGAGTTTTGTCGTCAGTTACGGCGCATCTTCCCCCCAGGAGACGATCACCATCTCCGGCGGCGCCACCGGCAAGACCCTGCAGGCGGTGGTCGATGAACTCGACGCCCTCTCCGGCATTGCCGCCCAGGTCAAGACCATCAACGGCACCAGTTACCTGCATATTGAGAGCGAAGAGATCAGTCCCAATGAATCGTATCAGGTTTCAATCAATGCCAGCAACACGGTAATTGATTTTCAGGAAGGCAATCCGGGCGATACCTTTTCCTATGAAATCGACGGTGAAAATTATCTGGTTTATGTCCCCAAAGAGACGACCTTAAGCGGTCTGGTCAGTCTGATTAACGATGACACCAATAATCCCGGGATTTCGGCCTCGGCGGTGAATACCGGCATTTCAAGTAATCCTTATCAGCTGGTTCTGGAAGCGAATACCGAGGGAGAGGATAACCGGATCACCCTCAACGATCTTGACCAGCTTGCCCTGACCATGACCGAAAAACAGGGAGCGGCGGCCGAGTCCCTGAACGCCGGGTTTACCATTAATAAAATTGATTATGAAAGACAGACCAATACCTTCAGTGATGTGCTTTCAGGGGTGACTCTGACCCTGGAAGATACCGGCGCGGCAGTGGTTTCGGTGTCAATGAATACGGATAATCTGACCTCGCTGATTGAGGAAATGGTGGCGAGTTATAACGCCGCAATTCAGGAAATAAAATCCAACACGGGCTATGACCAGGACACCGGCGAATTCGGTATTCTTGCCGGCACTACATTCCGGGACCTGCCTTTTCAGCTGGAATCGCTTATGGTCTTTACAGTTGCCGGCACCGAGGATCTCATCAGCCGGACCCTCAACAGCGATGGCACGGTGACGACCACGGACAGCAACATCAGATCCCTGTTTGATCTCGGTATGGAGTTCAACCGCGATGGAACCATCACCATTGATTCCACGGTGTTGAGCCGGGCGCTTCACAACAACATCGATGCCGTCTCGCGATTTTTCCTGGGCGATACGGAGAATGATGTCACCGGATTTGCCGATCAATTGAATGACTATCTCCGGGGCAGCACTATCGGTACCGGGCTGATCGAGGCGGAGAAAAACGCTGCCCAGGAAAAGATAAGCAATCTTGAAGAAACCATTGAATCTAATATCGCCAGACTTGATAAAAGATATGAACTGATGGCTCAACAGTTTTCCGCGTTGGACCGATATATGAACCAGATGACCTCCATCTCAAATTTTCTCACCAGCCAGTTTGAAAGTCTGAGTTCCCAATGGGGCGGCAGCAAGAAGTGATTGAAAGGAAGATGTGTAGCATCTGAATTTTAAAAAACCGGAGCCTGGGTTGACCCTGTAAAATAATTTTAATGATTATTGAGCAATAACTTCAGGTAAAATAGAGTCAAGAGTAAATATAAGGAGGTATGCGAATGGTTGCAGCACACGCTCAACAGGTGTATCGGCAGACAGCGGCAGTTAATACAGGTATTGATCCGGTCAAACTTATCCATCTGATGTATGAGCGTCTTCTGGTTCATTTCAGGTTGGTGGAAGAAGGGATTGAGTCGAAGAATCCCCAGAAAAGGGGGGAAAATCTTGGCAAGGCCATAGCTATAGTTACTGAGTTGCTTGCATCGATTAATTCTGAGGATGATTCTGACGCGGCGGAGTTTCTCCGGGGCCTGTATGGAGCAATCCTTACAGAGCTTCCGAAGGTGTCTCTGGGGAATGACATCGGTATCCTGCACCAGGCCACCAGATATGTTGAAAGATTGAAAGAGATCTGGGAGCAGACGGCTATGCAGGAAAAGAAGTCTGCAGCAGAAAAGAATGTGGCGTATGATCAAAGCGTCACTGCTGGGAATATCTCAGACCGGAAAAACAAACCAGTGAGCCAGGGAAAGGACGGGAAAAAAACCGGCCTGTCCGTAGCAATATGATTTCCGTGATCTCTACGCAGAAGGATGGCGAAACACTGAAGTCGCAGGTGCTTGAGGCTTTTGAGGCTTTTGCGGCGATGACCGAAAAGCATGGCAGGGCATTAGCGGCCGGGGAGCTTAAATATGTTTCCCATTGGTGTGATGAGCGGGACAAGGCCTTCCGTCTGCTGCAGCAATGTCTTGAGAGATTGGAGGTGGAGCAGGGATATAAGGATCCAGCCTTTGCTGAAATGGTTCGGCAGTGGCTTGGTACGCTTATTGATGAGGAAAAGGTTCTGCATCAACAGGTTTCAGAGAAGCAGGAATTTATCGGAGGGAAGATACGTTCTCTTCGCAGAGGAAAGAAGGTGATAATGGGATACAATCCAGCTTCCGGGCAATCACCCCGGCCGAGATTTTTCAGTAACCGGACATAAGAACTTTATGCGTCTTGTTTTTAATTATAAATACGAGTGGGAATTGCAGGGAGTTTTGCTATATTTAAATGAATTCAAGGAAGAATTTATCATGCTTTACGCAAAAGAAGAACAAGGATGAAAGGAGGTAGCCAATGGTTGATATTAACATGAATACCGAGGCCAAAATTTTTGGCATGCCGACGGCTCCTGCCGTGGAGATGGAAAACAGATCTAAGCCGCAAATCCTGCCGATTAGGGAAAGCAGCGATTCAAGCAAGGCTGAACTGGACGAAAAGGCACTTCGTGGAAAAAAAGATGAGCCGCGCAAGAAAAGTCTGTCGGAAGAACAGGCGTCGGAGATCATTGATGAAGTTCAGCAGCGTCTTGAATCCATGGGAACGCGATTGAATCTGGTTCTCCTCAAGGAACCTGAAAGTGTAGTGGTTCAGGTCACGGACCGGAAAAGTGGAGAATTGATCCGCCAGTTCCCTTCAGAAGAGTTGCTGAATTTAAGGGCAAAACTGGATGATCTGCTTGGGCTTTTGTTGGAAACAGAGGTCTGAGGCACCCGGAAACCTGGTTCTGAATCAGGCACCTGCAGGTGTCTGTATTCTATCTGTACGCAGAGAAGGATATCGCGTAAGTGGTGGTAATACGTCTTCGCATGGTTTTAATCTCTATCGGGTCTAATTCCTCGAGGCGTGCCGCGTATAAATTATTTACCGATTAGAATTTGATACCCTGCGGCTCTGCGGCGGGGCCGTTCATTGAAAAGAAGTCCGCGTCAAGCGGGCTTTTTTTATTTAGTAGCTAATCATTGCAGATAAAGCGTAATAGTCGCGATATAACTATTGCCTCTACAATAATGGTCTTTTTCGCGAATTTCGGCGTCATGCTCAAAAGCCGCCGCCTCCCGATGTTCGCTCAGCTTGCCCGGAGGTAGGCGAACGGAGTGAGACTCTGATATCAGACAGAAGCCTGTGCTTATTTTTTTTGCGGTCCTTGATCTTCAAAAAAAACTCCTTTATGGGCAGACGCCAATTAATGTGTCTCTGTGGTATCCTTTTAATTGTTTTGGAAGTAACTTGTTTCGGCAGATGATTCCAAGACAAGATACTAAAGGTGACAGGGAACAGGGGGTAACGGTTTACAGCCGGTGTTTCCGGTTGAGATATAAGCCCATAAAACTTTTTTCTTGACAATTCCCATATCTATTCGTAGAGTTTTCGGCTGCGGGAAAATGAATGAGGGTTCAGTTATTGTCCAATAATATACTAATAGAAGGAGACGAAAAATGTCAAAATTAGTAGCTCCACATGGTGGAAAAGGTTTGGTATGTTGCAAGCTTCATGGCAGCGCGTTGACAGCAGAGCAGGAAAAAGCTAAGGGTCTTAAGAAAATTAAGATCAGCGCCCGCGCCAAAGGCGACGTAATCATGATGGGAATCGGCGGGTTCAGCCCCCTTGATGGTTTCATGAAGAAAGCTGATTGGAAAAGCGTTTGTGAGAATTTCACCCTGGCTGACGGCACCTTCTGGCCCCTGCCCATCACCCTGGATGTTTCCACCGCTGATGCTGATGGAATCAAGGTTGGTGACGAGATTGCTCTGGAAAACGCCGGTGTCATTTACGCCACCATGAAGGTCAGCGAGAAAGCGGTAATGACCGAAGCTGACAAAAAATGGGAATGTGAAAAAGTATTCAAAGGCCAGGGCGAAGAGTCTGCCGATGATAAATTCTGGAAAATCGCCATGGAAGATCATCCGGGCGTGCAGATGGTTATGGCCCAGAAAGAAGTCAATCTGGCCGGTAAGGTCAAGGTTCTTTCCGAGGGCGAGTATCCCGTCGAGTACAAGGGTGTTTACCTTACTCCGGCAGAGACCCGCGCCATGTTCGAAGAACGCGGCTGGTCTGACGTTGCTGCTCTTCAGCTCCGTAACCCCATGCACCGGTCCCATGAGTTCCTTGCCAAGATCGCCATTGAGGTATGTGACGGCGTTCTGATTCACTCACTGATCGGCAATCTGAAGAAGGGTGATATTCCTGCAGACGTTCGCGTAAAAGCCATCGATTGTCTGGTTGAGAACTACTTTGTAAAAGACAACGTCATTCAGGGCGGTTATCCGCTGGATATGCGTTACGCCGGTCCCCGTGAAGCACTGCTTCATGCCACCTTCCGTCAGAACTACGGTATCACCAAAATGATCATCGGTCGTGACCATGCCGGTGTTGGCGACTTCTACGGCTTGTTTGAAGCGCAGACCATCTTCGACACGATCCCGACTCCTGCCGACCCAGGCAAGGCACTGCAGTGCATGCCGCTGAAGATCGACTGGACCTTCTACTGCCACAAGTGTGACGGTATGGCTTCCCTTAGAACCTGTTGCCACGGTAAAGAAGATCGCGTTATTCTTTCCGGAACCAAACTGCGTAAGGCCCTTTCCGAAGGTACCGTGGTTGTTGATCACTTCGGTCGAGAGGAAGTTCTGGTTATTCTCCGCAAGTACTATGCCGGTCTCACCGAGAAAGTTGCAGTCAAGATGCAGGGCGCAGCTTCCGGTGATGTAATGAAGTAATTTTTGCTTATTGTCTAAGCTCTGTTTATAAAGGAGATGCCTGTGCGGCATCTCCTTTTTTTTTATGAATTGATATGGGGGCTGATACCTGAGTAAAAGGTCTGCTTGAAAGAAATACGCCTGCCCAGATCCAATCCTTCCGTTTCATTTCCTTGCAATTATCAATAATCATCCTATATTGATGAAATCGTAAAAAAGAGTGATTTCATCGAGTTATTGCGTGGTTAACCTGTTGATTCTGTGTGGTGGACCTTTTCCCTCCGCGAACTTTCAGGAGTCCGGCATATATATTGGGTCTGGGCTTTATGCTCAGCTGACCGGAGAAATTCGGTTGTAAAAACAGTTGTCAGAACATTTTGAGGATAATCCATATGAAGCAGATACAGGTCGGCCTCGGAGAGCGGGTTTACCCGATAATTATACAAGAAGGATTGCTGGAGAATATCGCCGAGGATTTACGGGATCGGAACTTTGGCAAGCGATATATTGTGATTGCGGACCAGTATGTGGCGGAATTGTATGCCGACAAATTACTTGGGTCCTTGCGGGATAATGGCCTGCCGGTTGATTTGGTGACCTTCCCCCGTGGCGAGGGCAGTAAGAACCTGCAAACAATCGCGGCACTTTCCAGCCGGCTGGCCCAGCTTGGCGTTGATCGGAAAGACGCGCTCATTGCCCTTGGCGGCGGAGTTACCGGGGACATTACCGGATTTCTGGCGGCGATTTATATGCGCGGCATCCCCTTTGTCCAGGTGCCCACAACTCTACTTGCCCAGGTGGACAGTTCCGTTGGCGGCAAAACCGGGGTGGATATCCCGGAAGGCAAAAATCTTGTGGGCTGTTTTTATCAGCCTCGCGCCGTCTACATCGACAGCAGCGTGCTGAAGACGCTTCCGCGGTCCGAGCTGTTAAACGGTCTTGCCGAGGTTATCAAGTACAGCGTTATCCGGGATAAGGAATTTTTTGAGTTTCTTGCCGTAAACCGCGAAGGGATTCTGCGCCTTGATCTGCAGATTCTTGAAGAGGTCATTTTGAAATGCTGTACCATCAAGGCCCAGGTTGTCGAGGCGGATGAAAGGGAATCCGACCTGCGGCGCATACTTAATTTCGGTCACACGCTGGGACATGCGGTGGAAGGCGCCTCGGATTATTCCATTGATCATGGTCTTGGGGTAGCCATCGGCATGGTTGCGGTCTGTGAAATTGCCGTGGAAAAGGGCCTGCTTTCCAAAGACGATGCAGGGCAGGTAAGAAAGCTCATTGCCGACTTCGGCCTGGCGGTAACAATTCCTGCGCTGCTTGATCGAAAGCGTATCAAGGGGTATCTGAAAACCGATAAAAAAGCGGTCTCCGGCAGGCCTTTTTTTGTGCTGCCCACGGAGATCGGCAAAGTGATAATCTCTGATGATGTTTCTGAAGACCAGATTGATGCGGTGCTTTAGTTGTCATGAAACCCGCCACCTCTGGTGATGGACCCGGAAAGGTTCAACCGATCCGGAGAAAAATCAGTTTTTATTGAAACTGCTGAGGTCATCAGGAATGTCGAATTTCGAAGTGAACAATATGAAGTTCAAAGAAGAAGACCTTTCATGGGGACAGTTCACTCCTCAAAACGATGAAGGTCAAGAGTTATCAGTAGGTATTATCCTTCATCATTCGCTATTCTGCGGTTCGATATTCGATATTCAAATCTGTAGTAGTTAGTCCCCCTTTTAATAGGCTACCTGAGGCCTCCAGTTATGCTGGGGGAGACTCACTCTGTTGATTGTGGGAAGTCGACATGCAATACCAAAACATTACGATCGTTCCCGGTCACTTACCGCGCACCTGAAGCCAATGGTGTTGGACCAGTAAGCACCTCTTTCCAGGAGACGGGCGGCGATGGTAACCGGCCCGGCCGTGGCCCAGGAGCCGCCCTTGAGGATATAAACGGCAGCCGTCGGTTTGATATGGCTTGCCGGGTCTTGCCGATATTCCCCGGAAGTCCACTCAAACACATTGCCCAGCAGATCATAAATCCCGAAAGGGCTTGCTGATTTTTTTCCGTAGTGATCCACGGCAGTCGTGCCGCTGTGGCAGGCCCCTTCAAAATTTCCATTATCAGCGCCCCACATATTGCCCCAGGGGAAAAGGCGATCGTCATTGCCACGTGCACCTGTCTCCCACTCTTCTTCTGTAGGCAGGCGTTTCCCTGCCCATGCTGCAAACGACATGGCATCCCTGCGGCTCACCTGGACTACGGGATGATTATGCCGATTCTCAATTGAACTGCCCGGGCCGTCCGGGTGCCGCCAGTTGGCGCCGTTCATACTTTGCGCCATGGCGCTCCTGGTCATGGTAAACAGCTGCCTGCCTGATTCCGGGTCAATGGTGTCGCGGCATTTTCCTTCGACAACAACCCCATAGCCCGCCTGTTCGGCGTCGGTCTCATAGCCGGTATCACGCACGAATAGTTCAAAAAGATCATTGGTGATGGGAAACTGGCCGAGATGAAAACTTTTGAGCAGAACGGTCTTCTTGGGCTGCTCATTTGCTTTTGGGTGCTTACTGCCGATGCTATATCGCCCTTCAGGGATTGTGATGAATTTCGGGGTGAATCGTTCCATGATTTGCGCAATATATTCTTCATGGGATTCATTGAGGGTTTTTGGTGTGTCTGCCAGGGCTTCCTGGGGATTCATGTATTCCGATAAAACTTCAAGAAGCCGTGGTTTATCTGCCGATTCACCGTCTGCGGCAACCCCGGTGGCAGAACCGAGAGCTGCTTTGATTCGTTTGATTTCCTCAAGGGTTTCCTGATCGACTTCCAGAATTTCTTCTTCATCGACCTCCTCAAGGTCTTCGGTTTCAATATCTTCAGCCAGGCTCTCCTCCATGGCATCAGTCGAGACATCTTCGATTTCTTCTGACTCTAGAATTTCCTCGAACCCGTTTGCTTCGGTTGCCTCGAGTTCGGCAGATCCAGTTTCTGCAACTTCGACTTCCTCAATTTCTTCGAATTCTTCAGTCAGTTCTTTCAGGGCTTCATCCTGGATTTCATCCTCTGCTTCGATGATTTCCATGTCTTCTTCCGCCATCCAATCGGGCAGACCCTGGGTCTCTCCTGTATCGGTAACACCTGAATCATGTTCAGTTCCTGCCCAGAACCCAGGACCTGCAGATTCTTCAGATGATTCACCTGCTGCGCCGGGCCCTTCCCCTCCGTCATCCGCGCTGAGGCGTTCAGCATCATCCGGGCCGATTCCATCGGCTTCGGCCACGATGTCCTGGATTTTCTCGAGGGTTTCGTCGTCAACCTCGATGATCTCCTCCTCATAGTCCTCCTGGATATCATCGGTCAGGCTGCTTCCATCAGGGCCTTCGGTTACGGACGGAGTGGATGTCGTCTCCCCGGCAGTCCCCTCATCGGCCAGGGAGACGGATTCTTCGGCAATTGCCTCTACTGGCGTGTCCAGGGTTTCATCAAGAATTTCATCGTCCGCCTCAATGATCTCAACGTCTTCATCCGCCAACCAGTCGAGCGCACGCTGGGTCTCTTCCGCATCGGGAATACCCGAACCAGGTTCAGTTTCTGCCCCGAATCCGTGGCCGGTATCACCGGGAGCTGATCCACCTGCTGCCCCGGAACCTTCATCCCCGCCAGCTGCACCGAATCCTCCAACATTATCCGGGCCGATCCCGTCAGTATCCGCCACGATATCCTGAATTCTCGCAAGTGTTTCATCGTCAACTTCAAGGATTTCCTCTTCCTCGAACTCAGTCTCTTCGAGCTCATCAGCACCTGCTGGGGTTTCCACTCCGGCTTCGGGCTTTCCAATTTCACTTTCCGCGCCAATTGTTTCAATTCCGTCGTCGTCGCCGACCTTAGCGGCAGCGTCATGTTGTGAAGCATCGGAAGACAGAAATTTTTCAGGGTTTTCGGGACCCGATTTTATATCATCGATACCGCCGGTTTTTCCGGCTTCAGAATCTTCAATATTGCCTTGTGCCGTTCCATCAACTGATGCACCGGGTGTGGGCCTCAAATGTATAGTCTCTTTTTCTTCTCCGTCCGGGTAGGAAGGTGTCTGTCCAAGGTCATCCGGGAGGATGTCGACAAGATTCTGTACAACTGATTGTGTGTTCTCAAGTTCTTTGATCAGTTTTTTTACAGCACTGTTGTCTTGTTTTTCAGTTATTTCAGCGAACAGTTTCTTAAAGGATGAAACCATCTCCAGAAGTGATCTGGTCGCTTCTGAGCTGACGTCGATTTGTTTGATTAATGAATCTTTTTTTTCATCGGAGATGGTAAAGAGATTATCTTTGCCGATGGTTATTCCTTCAGGGTTTTTCCCATCTTTGTCCAGTTCTTTAAGAGATTTATTGAGCGAGGACTTGGTGCTGCTGAAATTTTTTCGTTTGGCACGGATTTCTTCTGCAGAATCGATTTCCCAGATGCGGGCGATAAGGATTTCGGTGGGGATGGGGTCGGTGGGGTATGAATCTTCATTCAGGTAGTAGGCGTATACCGCCTCAATGAATTTCGCCTTAAGGGTTCCTGGCCGGAGAGTAAGGCCCTGTATGGCTTCGGTAATTCCTTTGGAGGAGATCTGGATCGGCATCTTACTGCTCCGTGGCCATCTTAATTGCCAACAGTTTTGGACTTGCTGTATTCAAGCAGATAATGGACATACTTTTAAACTGGTGCGACCTAAGGTTATTATCGAACAATTTGTTTAATTTTCTTAAATAAAAATAAAATTCTAGCATGTTTTCTTTATATATTAAACAGTATCCTTTTACTGTATAGTACCGGTCGGACCATTGGGACAAACGGTTTTGAGGAGAAGCGAAACCATAAAGAATCACGGAGAGATCTTTTATGGCAAAAACGGTTGTGATTGTCGATTCTGAGGTTAAGGCGCAAACATTAAGAGCAAACGCAGCTCTTGACATAGAAACAATCCTTCTGCTGTCAACGCCCATGAAGGTATCTTTTGTAGCGTCGGGCGACGAAGAACCGGAAGAAGGAGGTCTGAGTTTTGATTTCGCTCCCACAGAGCAGGCCCGGGAATTTTCTGTGCAATTGCTGGCATCTGCCGCCAGCGGTATTTATCTCGCTCTTGACAACGACCATATGGGAGATTACTGGTCATGGATGATTGCAGGGTTTCTTGCTTCCAAATCAGAGGATTTTCCACCGGCCAGGAGGCTGATGCCTGCTGGGTTGAATCCTGAGGATATCGCCACCGCATTTGAAGAGGCGCAACCCGTCGAAGATACCGGCGGCTGGAATTTTCTGATCAGAACCCTGTTCAGTTCCTGTCTTTCCCGGCATCTGCAAAGACTGATCGGCACAGCATCCGGGCCGGGCGATCTGCAGTTGAACTCATCAAGCCTCACCACCCTTTTTCTCCTGGGCGAACGAAAAAACGAAATCGAACTCTATTCCCCCACCATGAAATGGCAGGTGAGGGTCAATCTTTCTGCTGAACAGGGAGAACTTTTCGCTCGCCTGCAGCACGTGCGGCATCTCAGTGATGATGGCTTCATAGAGGATCCCGACCAGGTAAGAGCCATAGTCAACAGCTTTAAAGAATATCCTTTCACCGTTACATCGGTGAACCGTTCATCCATTGAAATCCCCGCCCCGTCGCCTTATAGACTTCCTGATTTATTACAGGATGCTTTTTTGTTCCACGGTATTTCGCCGAAACAGGCATTCCAGGCGGTTACTGAGTTGTTTGCAGGCGTCGTCATTGACGGCAAACGTCTCGGTTTGATTTCATCATGTCTTCCCATGGATAACGGTGTCACTCTCGGGATGATTGAGAAGATCAGGCAACAGGTTTCCGAATCCTTTGGCAAGGATGCCCTGGGCCGGGGAAATGATGTTGACCCGGACTCCGGGCACATAGTTCCCTTGAAGCCGGAAATCCCGGAAAACGCGGTCAGGCAGGCATCTGGGGAAACGGCATCAAGGATATATTCCTTGATTCGCAACAGGGCTTTGGCAAGCCAGATGATCCCTGCGGCAGGCGAGACTATAGGAGTGGATTTTTCTGCGGGCGAAAACTGCGCGTTTCATGCGAGCATGCGTTCGGTGCATGAAAAAGGCTATCTCCGTGCCTGCCACTCGCCCCAGGAAAAGTCTTTGCTTGACCCCTGTCCTCTTGCCGGGGCAGTGGAAGGGCAGATTTTTTCTCTGTTGAAAATTCTGCCTGAAAAGATCAGTGTCTTTCCTGCGGAACTGTATACCCTTGACAGCCTGTTTGTCGACCTTGCTGATTTTTCAATGATTTTTGACCGGACTGGCGTGGATTTGATCCAACAGCTTCTGGACCTGAAATATATTGAAATCGACCAGGACGGCTATCTGCAATGTCTTGATAGATTGTTCAAGGTCACCGATATTGTCAACAGGGTTTTCCCGACCATGACCGGGATTAATCTTTCTGCCTATATCGAACAGACTGTCGAAGAAGTAGTGAGCGGCCGGAAAGCCCCTGATTTTGCACTCAATCAGTTCGAGCAGACTTTTTACCAGCAGGGCAAGTCTTTGGGGAAGGCAGCCCAATCACAACAGCAGGTGTCTTCCCAGGCAGCGCCGCAAATGCCCAGGCGGCAGCAAACCTCAAGCCGTATTTTTAAGGCGTCTCCATCCGCGCCGCCTCAGAAGCTCCCGTCAAGGGAGATCGAGCCGGCGGAAGTAAAAATCCCCGAGGAAAGTGGGCAAATAGTGGATTCGGCTGATCTGCAAACCGATGAGCTGGCTGCTGTCATTGAAACTGAAGACGCAAGACTTGCGGAAGGGGTGGGCGAAGGACTTGACCAAAAGATGGAAACAGCAAATGCTTCCCTGGAGGATGATATCCAGGGGGGAGATGAACAGGCCGATGAGGTTCAAGTGGCAGGAGCACTCGATGATCTGCCGGCAGAGATGGAAACCGGGCCGGAGCCGGACATGCCCGGCCAGGCGATCAGTCCGGCAACCAAGGAATCAAGAAAATGTCCCCAATGTGCACGGCCTCTTCTGCTGAAGGGGGATAAGTATGGAAAGTTCTGGGCATGCTCGGGTTTTCCAGCGTGCCGGCACACGGAAGCCTTTGTCGGGACACAGGACGAAGGCATGGAGTGTCCTGTGTGTCGCCAAGGCACGGTAATACTTAAGAGGACACCGGCCGGGAAGGATTTTTATGTATGTCCCGAAGATAAATGCGAATTCATGGCCTGGTCAAAACCCCATCCAGTTGTCTGCCCGGCCTGTAGTCTGCCGTATCTCGTGGAAAAGAAAAATATTCGCGGAAAAATTGAACTGCGCTGCCCCAGGGCCGGTTGTAATTACAAACAGTCCTTGTCCGGAGCGGCGGTGCCTGACGACGCAGGCGATGCCTCAGCAGCACCCCAAAAGAAAACAGTAAGGATCAGGAGAGTTCCGGGAGGCGGCGTCAAGAGAAGAGTGGTGGTGCGGCGGAAAAAATAATTACAGTGATTGCCGCCGGGATATTTTCATGCGGCTTGTCATCAGTTTTCTGAGCCGGGCCACCAAACAGGACCCAGCCTGCGAAAAATGTTGAATCCGCCTCCGAGGACGAGGCTGCCAACCCTTCCTGTGCTGTCCAGAAAGCACTGTATCTCATAGGAACGCGTACCGGCATCGCAGATGATGATCAGGGTTTTATCCTCAGGCAATTCCTGAAAGCGCTTCCGAACTTCAACATAGGGCATGGCAATCCAGCGGCCGCCATAGAGGGCGGCGAATTCCCCTGCCTCTTTCGGGTGCCGGATGTCAAGGGCAACCCACTCAGACTCTGATTCAGGATTGTTCATCCAGTGGTCAAAATGTGCTACCCCAACGGTCCGCAGGCGGCCGGCAATATAATTTTCAGCAACATTACCCGTGGCATTAAGCGCATCAAGTGCCGTGGAAAAAGGCGGCGAATATGCCAGGTCCAGGATGCTGAAATCGTCTACGGTTGCGCCTTTTGCAATGAGGCCGGCTGCGGCATCGATTCTGGCAAGAACCGCATCGGACGCGGGGCCGAATCCCTGCAGGCCCAGAACCCTGCCGTTTGATCTGTCGAAGACCATCATTAATGGAATAACCGCCTGGGTGGGAAAGAAATGCGCTCTGTCCGACTGGGCGGTGATTACCGAGGCCGCATCGAAACCTTCGGCCAGGGCAATCTCGAGGCTCAAGCCGGTGGCGCCGATGCAGCACTCAAAGGCCTTCATGATGAAGCTGCCGACAATGCCGTTAAACGTCTTATGGTTTCCGGCAATATTGTCGGCAACGACGCGTCCCTGGCGGTTTGCAAGGGACCCCAGTGGTGCGTAGGATTTACTGCCTGAGACCAGGTGGGTGGTTTCTATGCAGTCGCCGGCGGCGTAAATGTTCGGGTCGGAAGTCTGCAGCCGGTTATTAACCACAATGGCTCCCTGGGGTGAGACCAGCAGGCCGGCATCCAGGGCAAGTTCGCTCCGGGGGCGGACGCCCACCGCCATGATCACAATGTCTGTTTCAAGGGTGCGCTTATCGGTGACCACTCTCGCGACCTTGCCGTTTTCATCGGCTTCGAGTTTTTGAGCACTTTCGTTGGTGTGCACGGTGACGCCGTTTTTCTCAAGATGATGGGTGAGCATTCCGGCAAAAACCGGATCGACAATGCGCGGCAGCAGTTGCGGCATGAATTCGATGATAGTCGTTTCAATGCCCCAGAGGTCGCCGAAGGCCTCGGCCATCTCTACGCCGATGAAGCCGCCGCCGATTATCACTGCGCGGCCGACCTTGCCCTTGGTGAGGCGTTCTTTGATCGCCATGGCCTTGTGCATGTTGTTCACCGTGAAGATGCCGTCAAGGTCGGCGCCGGGAATCGGAATGACATTGGGTTTACTGCCGGTGGCAAGCACCAGTTTGTCATAGGCAAGGGTGCTTTTTTCGGAGGTTATGACATTTTCAATGTGAACCGTTTTTGCTTTCCGGTCGATTGACAGGGCGCGGGTGGAAGTAAGCGCCTTGACGCCTTTGGCATTTTCAAAGAAATCCTCGTCGCGCACCACATGGAAACTCGTGGTGCGTAATTCCTTTTCATCGGTGACATCTCCTGAAACGAAATACGGTATGCCGCAACCGCCATACGAAATGAGATTGTCCTGGTCAATTATTGTGATATCCGCATTGGGCATAAGACGTTTGAGGCGGCTTGCGGTTTTCGGTCCTGCTGCGACTCCGCCGATGATTACTATTTTTTTATTCATTGTATGTCTCATTTATTGGGAGTGGACTTTTCTGGGTGAGTGCCGTGTGTAAGGCCGAAGAGAGAATCTAAAAGAAAAGCCGAAGAATTTCAAGGAGTATGCCGAAAGAATTTCAGGTAATTTTTTTTAAAGTCGGGCGATTTCACCGCAGACTTCAGCAAGATGATTTTCGAGATGCCGGGATATGAACTGGTGTTCCCGGGGGTTTTCTGCAAGGTAGACATCCATCAGGGGCTGGATGATTGCGCTGAAGTCGCTGGCGGTATAGGATTGCAGAATGCCGATTATTTCCTGCGACGAGTAGGGCAGGGACCTTCTCAGGGACTCATGCATTCTGATCCCTTCAATAAATCCTCTGAGGGTTGCCGTGACTGAAAAGTTTCCTGCCCATACGGCTTGGTCGGTGCCTTCAACTTTATCAAGACGGGTACGGACGGTAAGATGCAGAAAGAAAATCAGCAGGGAGAGCAGTGGGAAATGGGGGGAGTCGTTTTCAAGTTCAATGATCTGCCGGTAATCACGGGCCGTAGTGAGTTTGACGGCGGTTGTTCCGTTATTGTCACGAATAATAAAATCCCCTGCAGCATGATGCCATGGGTGGATCTGTTTGCCGGTATTGAAATCGTAATACACGGTAAGGATTAGGGCTACCTGGCGGAAAATTTCAGTTTGCTCTCCTTCCGTAGCAATCCTGTTTCCCTTTGTATTGTCCCATATCTTGATTGCTTCTCCATCGGCGGTAAGATGCCATTCGTGATAATCCTCGAACCACTCGGAAGCAACGAGGTTTAAAATTTCTGTCTGCTGCTGGCTGCCGCAGTCCAGGGATCCTTTACAATATATTCGAGGTATAAAGGATGGTCCGTGGGTCTCCCCCAGAGACTCAAGGACGGCGGTATCTCTGATCAGCGTTTCTTTTCCCTGGGCGGTGATGGCTGAGCTGATGGCGAATTTTTCACGTGTTGACGGAGAGACGATTTCAGCGCTGGCGATATGATAGAGGGCGCCGTGTTTTTCGGTGCGCAGGAATATTGTCTGTATATCTGCCATGGCAAGAGAGGGTTTAAGCTCTGAAAGAATTATGTCGAGGTTTTGTTGAATAAAAGCAGCAAGTGTTTTGAAATAATCGCCAAGGGTTAAACAGGGATGAGTCTCTCCGGGGTTCAGTATCAGAGGCCGGGTCCGGTGCTGCTGATCAACGGGGATGTCACCGTTGGGGGAAGAAAAAAGAAATATGAACCGCATGATGGATTATCTGAATTTGATGGAATTGGATGGTTCTACCGTAATGGCTGATAAGTGAAACAAGTCACGGCTATAACTTCAATCTTTCCAGCTGTCAATGAAAAGGGCTATGTGGAATCTATTGAAAGTACCAGGCGATCCCGGTGAGCATGCACCGATCAGAGAATATATTTAATAACAGGTGAAAAATATTTGTTATTAATAAGTAGGTAATATCGAACCCTTGAATTCTCCGCTGCGTTACGCAGTCAGTGTTTTCAAGATTTCCCCCATCTTTTTATTTTTTGTTGACAAACATATATTTGACGGATATTGTCTGCTGATTAAAAATGAATGAGTATTCAATTAGTGGTTTTTCTTGAGTTTTCATAGGCTTTAAGTCAGCGAACTTGTGGAAAATCTTTAATGAAATAGGTGGTATACCTTCAGGGATGCCATAATGTTGGAATTGTTTTTTAGGTTATTTATTATTCAAAACCAATAATTTTTTAAGGAGGAAAGAGAATGCCAAAGCATGATACGCCCCTCTTGGACCAATTAGAGAGTGGTCCATGGCCGAGTTTTGTAACCGACCTGAAACGGATGGCAAAAAAGAAAGATCAGTGCTGGGATATTTTGGGCCAGCTGGAACTTTCTTTTAAAGACAAAATTACTCATTGGAAGCACGGCGGCATCGTCGGTGTATTCGGATACGGCGGTGGTGTTATCGGTCGTTATTCCGATTCTCCGGCTAAGTTCCCTGGTGTTGCTCATTTCCATACAGTACGTTTGAACCAGCCGTCCAGTAAGTACTACTCAACGGAAATTCTTCGCAAAATCTGTGACATGTGGGAAAAACGCGGTAGCGGTATGACCAATATGCATGGTTCAACCGGTGACCTCGTACTTCTTGGTACCACCACTGATCAGCTTGAGCCGATTTTCTGGGACGCCACGCATGAATTGAAGATGGATCTTGGTGGCTCCGGTGGTAACCTGCGGACTCCTTCCTGCTGTCTTGGTAAATCACGTTGCGAATGGGCATGTTATGACACTCAGGCTGCATGTCATAATATCACCATGACTTATCAGGACGAGTTGCATCGTCCGGCTTTCCCGTACAAATTCAAAACCAAATTTTCCGGATGCCCCAATGACTGTGTTGCTGCTATTGCCCGTTCGGACATGGCTGTTATCGGTAACTGGAGAGACAGCATCCGCATTGATCAGGCCGCAGTAAAAAGTTACATGAAAGGCGATTTCCCTTCTAACGGCGGTGCGCATGCCGGCCGTGATTGGGGCCCATTCGATATCCAGAAAGAAGTTATCGACCTTTGCCCCACCGGTTGCATGTGGATGGAAGGCGATAAACTGAAAATAGACAACAGCGAATGTACCCGCTGCATGCATTGCATCAACGTAATGCCTCGCGCGCTTCGCCCAGGTAAGGATCAAGGCGCGACAATTCTTTTTGGAGCAAAAGCCCCGATCCTTGACGGCGCCCAGATCGCTACCATGGTCGTTCCTTTTATCAAAATGGACCTTGAGAATGAATTCGCAGAGTATAAGGAAATTATTGAAAAGGCATGGGACTGGTGGATGGAGCATGGCAAAAACCGTGAGCGTATCGGTGAGTCCATTCAGCGTATTGGTCTGCCGGCTTTCCTTGCTATCATGGAAATCACGCCCATTCCTCAGCATATCAGAGAGCCTCGTTCCAATCCTTACGTTTTTTGGAAGGACGAAGAAGTTGAAGGCGGCTTTGAGCGCAGTGTTGCGGAATTCAGAAAAAAACATAAGATGTAAGCAGTCTTTGGTTCATTAACTGAAAGTTAAATTACGATTTAATGATATAAGGAGGTAATACGATGGGCTATGATCCAGAAAATCCGATGAAGGACAGGATAACAGATATTGGTCCCCAGCATTATGCGCAATATTTTCCGCCGGTCATCAAGAAAAACTTCGGAAAATGGCTTTACCATGAGATCATTCAACCAGGTGTTCTTAAACATGTCAGTGAAACCGGCGACGAATGCTACACCGTTCGCGTGGGTTGCGCTCGACTGATCAGTGTTATGATGATTCGTGACTACTGTGATATCGCTGACAAACACGCTGACGGCGTCATGCGTTACACCACCAGGAACAACGTGGAATTCATGGTTGACAGTGCTGCCAAGGTTAAGCCTCTGCTTGATGCTTGCGCCAAACATGGCAGTATGCCAGTCGGCGGCACCGGTGCCGGTGTAACCAATATCGTTCATACCCAGGGTTGGGTACATTGCCATACCCCTGCAACCGACGCTTCAGGTGTTGTTAAAGCTGTTATGGATGAACTGTTTGATTATTTCACCAGCATGAAACTGCCGGCGCAGGTTCGTGTTGCTCTTGCCTGCTGTCTGAATATGTGTGGTGCGGTGCATTGTTCTGATATCGCTATCCTCGGTGTTCATCGTAAGCCGCCGATGATTGATCACGATACCATTACAGCAGTCTGCGAGTTGCCCCTGGCAATCTCTGCTTGTCCTCTTGGAGCGGTTAAACCTGCCAAGGGCATCAACAGCAAGGGTGAGGAAGTAAAATCCGTAGCTGTTAATAATGATCGCTGCATGTTCTGCGGTAACTGTTATACCATGTGTCCGGCTATGCCTCTGGCAGATCCAGACGGTGACGGAATTGCAATCCTGGTTGGTGGCAAAATCTCCAACTCCAGATCAACTCCAAAATTCTCCAAAATGGTTATTCCGTTTTTGCCCAACACCCCGCCTCGTTGGCCAGAGACTGTTGCTGCAGTAAAGAACATTCTCGAAACATATGCTAAAGATGCTAAAAAGTATGAGCGTGTTGGTGAATGGGCTGAGAGAATTGGCTGGGAGAAGTTCTTTGAAAAGTGCAACATTCCGTTCACTGATAAGAGCATTGATGATTACCGTCTGGCATATGATACCTGGCGGACCACCACCCAGTTTAAATACACAAGCCATATTAAGTAAACCTTTACTAAGGGAGTTATGTCATGGCTGATAATATTAACGAGGAACTCAAAGCTGCAATTTTAGATCTGTTATTGACTGCCAAAAAACCGCAACTGTATCTCAAGGATATGCAGACAAAGGTCGGTGATTTCAAGCCACGCGAGATCAAGAATGCGGCAAATCAATTAGTTAAAGACGGCCTTGTTGAATTCTGGTCAAGTGGCAGCAGCACAATGTACGCTGCTAAGGGCCGAGGCCAGAGCGAAGAAAAATAAGTCCGGAAACAGCGGATTTAGAGTATGTTGATTCATAAGGCGCAAGGGGATAAATTATCCCCTTGCGCCTTTTTTTATGCATTATTAGTCTATGTCTGAGTTGAGGGATTTTCTGCCCGGGTATGTACCGATCTATTCCAGCAATGGCTTTCAGTAAATCCTCAACACACGGGAAAATGCCTGGGTTTTTTAAAAAAACTCATTGCACAAGATTTCAGCACATCTTTTTATTATTGAATCGCTGGATGTTGGCTATTTGTACCTTATAAGTAATTTTCGTGTTTTTTACACCCGTCAAGCGAGTACTGAACTGAGTGGCAAGACTTTTAATAACTAGTTTGATTCTAATAAGTTACACCTACTGTTAAGGTACTTATCCAGGGCCTTTATTTATTTCCAGTAAATCTGGGTTAGAGAGTGGCGCTGAGAGTAAATCTACAAGGCCCAGTATTTTTTTGCTAAGGGAGTTTCAATTAGCTATTCCAGCTCTTTTCACCTTGAATTGAAATAAATCATTATCCGAAAATGCAAGAAATATTCAAAAAATACCACTCTCTTCTCGAAGCAGTGAATTCATCTTTTGCGCAGATCAAAGGGGCTTTCCCGCAGGAAGTGCATTGTCGGCCAGGTTGTGTTGACTGCTGCAATGCCTGCTTTGATATCAGCTTTATCGAAGCGGTGTATATCAGGATGAATATGGACAACGTTTTCACGGAATCAGCTGAGCGGCAGCGACTTTTTGAGCGTGCTGATCAGGCAAAAAAACAATTTGAATCAAAGCTGAATTCTGTTGAGGACGAAATAAGCCGGCAAGATCTCCTTGAGAAATTTTCCCTGTGGCGGGTACAATGCCCATTGCTCAACGATCAGGGGGAGTGCGCCATGTATGAATGGCGCCCTGTAACCTGCAGAGTCTATGGCCTGCCAACGGCAATCAATGGCAAGGGGCATGTCTGCGGCTTATCAGGTTTTAATAAGGGAGAAATGTATCCCACAGTTAAGCTCGATACTATTTTTGACCACCTGCTGAAATTATCAAGCACTCTGGGGGTTAATTATCCGGGCATCCCGGAAGAAAGGGGAAGCAAGCGGTTTCATATCCATGAAGCATTGACCATGGACCTTGATCCGGGATTTGAGGGTGATTTATAGATTTGTTGCCCTGGGATGACAGGATCCAAGAGCCGATTTGTCTTGAACTATTAAAGTGTTTTTTATCCGAACTGGCCCGGAAGGGGAGCAGAGGATGGTGGTTCTCCAGAGGTTAAGGCAATTCGCAGACTCCTGACAAACTGCTTTGAACCTCACAGTGGAGCGTATCTGTATTCTCAACCTATTTGGTGCATAAACTATTGTGGTTGACCGGCCAATTCAGTGGCCTTATTCAGGAATATTTGAGCCTGATTCGGATGACCGTAATTGTTGTGGATTGAAGCGGCAGTATTGTATGCGTCAATGGCTTTATCTTTTTCATTGGTTTCAACATAAAGCTCGGCAATTTTTTCAAGCATTTCAACGATGAGACCAGGGTTTTTCCAGTCACTGAAAGTGTCGAATAATTCGAAGTAAATTTTTAATGTTTCCTGGTGTTGTCCAAGGCTAAGGTAGGATACTGCCATTTTTTTCTGTAAGGAAATAACGCTGGCCGCGTCTTTAAGGCGATCGCAGATATCAAAAGCCCGTCTATAATGTTCAAGGGCTTTCTGGTATTCATTTCTTTCCTGGCAGATATCACCGAGTTTGTCACTGGCGTTGGCTACACCGGATTCATTATTGCTTTGTTCAAAACCGATTAAGGCATTATGAAAGGCATTGGCGGCTAGGGCCGTGTCTAAGTCCGAGTGGAATTTCTGGCCTTGTTCGTAATCTTCCTGGGCAGGATCTTTTGGTTTTAGTTCTTCAGCGGTTTCCTGATTAAGTTTTTTTTCACTCATTATTTTTTATCTCCTTGACGATTAATTGAGTCCAGAGCTTGTTTGGCTAAAGCTGCTACGGTGGTTTCTGTTTGTTCACCTGCTTCATAATAGGTGAAGGAAGAAGAGTCAACGGTGAGTTTCTCAATGGTGCTTGTTGCTTCTTTTGCGGTGATACGGTCACATAATATCAGTGTAAGGCCGCGAACCAGCGCATCGGGATGCATAAGGTGATTGAGCAGCGGATAGAACGAGATGCTGCGGATCAGGTCCGGTCTGGTCTTGGCAATTTTTCCAAGGGACCAAAGAACCAGCGGCAGGGTCGCCGGATCATCAAGATAATTTAAAAGATGTCGCGTAAAGGCCCCGAAAATATCGGTCCGTTCGCCGATGATTGAGCCAATGGTTTCAATGGCTCCCCAGCTTGAGGCTGCGGAGTCAGAGCATGCGGCGAACAATCGGTGCAACAGATCACTGACTTTGCCGGGTTGGCGGGTAGCCAGACGGGCGCAGACTTTGCCGATGACATGAGCTGTTTTCCAGCGCAGGACATCGTCAGGAGTGTAGAGTATGCGCTGGAGGAATCGCAGGGTTTTTGTGTCGTCGAAAACAAGATCCACGAGCCCGTCAATATCTCCGGCCGCTGCCATTTCCTGGATGATTTTTTTGTCGGCCCGCTTCTTTTTACGTTTAGGGTCTCGGGTGGGTTCCAGGTCCGGGATGGTATTTTTCCTGTCGGAAGAGCTTGGATTGTAATCCTTATTCTGTGATCGGGCGGCGATCTCGCTGATATCTTTGTGGAGGCGGATAAAGTAAATGACACCTTTGACTTTTCTGCCGTCGAGATTTTTTGTTTCAATCACCTGATTGGTAATTTCATCGTAATTTTCAAGTCGACCGGTCAGGTAATCCGTTTCAGGGATCAGTTCCCACGCAAGGTCCCAGTCGTCATTGCAGGCGTTAACCATGCATTCGACTATTGCTGCTCCAACATTGAAGCCGGTTGGATCGCAACTGTATACGGCGCCGCACTGACAACTGCCCTCAGTAAATTCACCAAGCTTTCGATTTTTAGAGGGGCGGGGCTTGGCAATGGTCTGGCCACAAAAAACGCACCAGGGTTTGGTTTTAATAGCTGATTTTGCCATGACTTACTGGAGCGCCTCTTTGATTGCAGCAGTAAATCTTGGGTCAACGGCATAGCCCATTTCAAGGGCCTTGTCAGCATGGACCTTGGCTTTTTTGTAATCCTTATTGTAATAGAGAGCTACTGCCAGGTTGTTGTGAGCCATGGGGAAATCAGGGTCCAGGGCAACACCCTGTAATGCTGCTTTCAGGGCCTCTTCGTTGTTTTCTGCAATAATGTACGCAACGGAAAGGTTGACCCAGGCATTAACCATTTTTGGATTGTGTCTTGTGGCTTCAGTGTAGGCGTTAATAGCTTTGTTGTTTTCGCCTCGCTGCTGGCGGATAAGCCCGATGTTTGCGTGGGCCTGGGCGGTCTTGGGGGAGATTGCCAGCGCCGCCTCGTTTGCAGCAAGGGCCTTGTCGATTTCGCCGATTTCAAAATATATTGCACCCAGGTTTACATAGGGTTCAGCGGAAAGCGGATCGATTTCAGTTGATTTCTGAAATTCGATGATTGCCTCGTCGATCCTTCCAGCTTTTTTGTAAACCAGGGCAAGGTGGTGGCGGGCTATGAAGGAGTTCGGCTTCTCGTCGCGTTTTTTCTCAAGCTCTTCTATTACACTTGAAATATCATCCTGTGCTTTTTTGTCAGTCATTGTTCCTGTCCTCTTTTGACCTACTGATTAGTTCCGGAAAACGGATATTTTTTTCACCTGCCGCACATAGGAATTGAAGGATTTAATGGATAATACCGCAGGTGGTTGCGTTGACTCAACAAGACCGGTAAAACTACCATAAGAAGGGGGGTTAGTCAAAAGATTTGGTGGGCGATAATAAAAATGTGGTATATGTTTTTTGCGATTTCAAAGTTCATGTCTGTGATGCAGCAAAAAAAAAAACGCAAAAAAATTTTTCATGGCCTTCTTGACTTGACAGGACAGGTGTTTCAGTGGTCATTTCAGTGTATTATTTTTCACTGGCCAGGGTCAGGCAATCAAGCGGGCCGGATAGAGTAAAAAATGGATCAAGCTATCAAATCGACATCTAAAGGAATTATCGTAGCCGGGCTTGGTGGCGGCTCAGGGAAAAGCGTTGTGGCCGTAGGGTTGGTTGCAGCCTTGACCAAAGAGGGGCACCGTGTTGTAGCGTTTAAGAAGGGGCCCGACTATATTGACAGCGGCTGGCTGTCACTTGCCGCCGGCAGGCCGTGCTATAATCTTGACCCATATCTGATGAGCCGGGAGGTCCTTGAAGAGTCTTTTTTCCGTCATTCGGCCAGTGCCGATTTGGTCATTATGGAAGGAAATAGGGGGCTGTTTGACGGCGTCGATGTAAAGGGCTCCTTCAGTACTGCCGAGCTTGCAATCACTCTTGAACTTCCTGTTCTGCTGGTTGTTGACTGTACCAAAACGACCAGAACGATTGCTGCTCTGGTGCTTGGCTGCCGGGAGTTTGACCGGCGGGTCAATATCTGTGGTGTTGTTTTAAACCGGGTCGGCACTTCCCGCCACGAGGCGATTGTAAGAGAATCAGTTGAAAAATACACCGGTATCCCGGTGCTGGGTGCAATTCATCGTTCCCGGCATGACGTATTTCCTCAAAGGCATCTGGGTGTGACCCCGGGGCCGGAACACCGGGATGCGCCGGATGCCGTTGCCACGCTTGCCAGGCGCGCCGAAGAGTCCCTTGATCTTGATGGAATCAAGCAAATGATGGCTGATTTCACGATTCCGGAAAAATATCTGCCGACACCGGAAGCCATCAAGCCGCCGAGGGATGGAAAAAAGGATGTGCGTATCGGCATTATCCGGGACGAGGCATTTCAGTTTTATTATCAGGAAAATTTCGAAGCGCTGGAAGCGCAGGGCGCCCAGCTGGTTGAAATCAACGCGTTACACGAAAGAGAGCTTCCTGAAATTGATGCCCTCTATATTGGCGGGGGTTTTCCTGAAACCAGTGTCCGCGAACTTTCCGCAAATATTTCATTCAGGGAGTCGGTAAAGAATAAAGCCCGTGCTGGGTTGCCGATTTATGCTGAATGCGGCGGCCTGATCTATCTTGGCGAGCACTTGGAGTATGAAGGTGAAACCCATCCGCTGGTCGGTATCTTCCCGGTGGATTTCAAGATTGAAGATAAGCCTCAGGCCCATGGATATACTGTCCTGAAGGCAACCCAGGTCAATCCCTTTTATGCAGTCTCCACGGAGATCAGCGGCCATGAATTCCGTTATAGCAGGGTCACCAGATGGGATGGAAATCCCGAGGATCTGGTCTTCCGGGTGGCAAGAGGTGTGGGGCTGGCCGGCGGCCGGGAGGGACTTGTTTTTAAAAATGTCCTGGCTCTCTACACCCATATTCATGCTGTTGCTACACCACAATGGGCAGCAGGTCTTGTTGAAAAAGCAAGGCAGTGTAAACGGCTAAAGAAAAATTTCTAAAATTATCCGACAGGCTCCTGGCCCGAGTTGTGAGCAGTCTTGAAGAAGAACCAGCTTAACTATTTTGTTGTGTTAACTTATTGTTTTTCATGTATTTTCCCGGATAAGGTTTGCACAAGGAGGATGAATAGATTTTTTGAGACGATTGTTCCTCCTTCCGGCAAGACGATACATCCGAATAGCCTTCAATGTAAGGCTTCTATGCTTGTGAAATTTCCGGGTTTGCTCCGTACCCCAAGTATGGTGAGCATCTTTGAGCCTTGAAGTTCAGGCTTATCTGTATATTCAATCTGCCTGTCTCGTGAGGTATCCGGCAAACGGCCTTCTGTTGCCCCTCAAATAATTGTTCCCGCCCTGGTCCCTTTTTCCCCGTTAACATTTAACTGAATCATGAAAAACGGTTGATACCCGAGGTGTTTCCCGTTGCATGGTGCGGCTCGCCAGGAAGTACCACATTGTGGTATGAAAAAAATAAGTTCAGGGTTGTTTTTCAAGAGGGTATGAGGTATAATCTAGGTATTGTAACTCCTTAGTATTTCAACATAAGTGAGACATCACTCATTTTGACCCGGGCAGGAATGTGGAAATCATGGAATCCTGGATATTTGATTGAGTGGACGTTCGTTTCGAATCATTCTGAGGAAGGTAAAATGAAGAAATACAGATGCTCCAGCTGCGGCCATGAAAGTTCCAGCGCCAAGCCGTTTTGCCCTGAATGCCGCACGATGTATACTAATTTCCGTGAGATGAAAATGCGGGAGCGAATTGCGAGATATACAGGTATTTTCCCGATATTGGGAATTTTTTTGGGGGCGCTTGCCGCACCAGCCCTGGGGCTTGATAAACCCATTGTCGCTCTGGCCGGGATCTTGCTCCTGCCAATGATCGGTTATCCGATTACCCGTTTTGCGTTCATGAAAATATCTAAGGAAAAGAAATATCGGTCGGAATGTCATTGACCCGGATGCCCCTTAATTAAAGGGGCTTTTCCGGATGAAAGCTAATTAGGTTTTGTTCCCAGCGCCTTTATCTCGATCATTTTTTTGTTATGCTCTCCCGGGGCGGGTTCCACCCAGTGGATGAATGCCTCTTTGACCCTTGTATAAGCGCCATCGTCTTCTTTGCACTTATCGCATATGCTTTGTGCCGAATCCCGGTAAATAATGACCTTACTAGCCGGTTCGCCGTTTGCAGCCACCGCCGCCATCTTCCTGCAGCCGCATTGTAGCCTGACTACCGCAACACCCACTGCATCCGGACTGCCTTCAATGATACCTTCGATCATCGCCTCTTCGGATTTTATTGCTGCCAGGGCGGCTTCTTTTTTTTTCTTGTCTGGTTTGAGTTTCATTATTATCCACTGTTATTGCTGGTTGTTAAGAGTGTTAATCCCAGGCATCGTAAAAGATCATTTGCTTCAGGTCAACAGGAATCAATAATTTGAAGCGTGCGGAACTGAAAAAAGATCGGATTAAGCCCCGTGGCAGGAAAGTACCTGCAAGAGGCATGGACTCCGCGCTGCGAGCAATGTTTCTGGACCACTCGTTTCAGCACTCCACTTGAGTGGGATAAGCGCTTTGCTTTGCAGGTTCAGCAGGTTCAGCAGGTTGGGAAACGTAACAGGGTCCTGTTGGCAACAGGATTGTCGGTTTCGTGAAAACTGCGAGATCAAAGTGGGTCTCGTTGTAACTGGTTGATTTGCGGAGTGGTTTTGAAGCTTTTCTGAGTAGTTTTTTGTCAGGCGCAGTTGGCGTATATTGGTGTCTCGCAGATAAATGGAGTGAGGTGGGGGCTTAGAGTTCGCTTGCCTGCAGGTTCGTTAAATTGCTAAGCAATCTTGCGCCATTTCTTGCTTGACAT
>JAHJJF010000088.1 GCA_018823135.1 Pseudomonadota bacterium | reverse complement strand
TGACGGCCCAGGTAATCATCAGGGACTTTTCCTTTTCATCATAAATCAAAATTTTCCATTCTATTCTCTGGTCGCAGGGTTGTTCGTCCAGATATAAACACTCCAGATAATTCCCGGCAGCAGAAAGAGCATGGCAAGCCGCATCATCACCAGTCTCGGATCAAGGCCGTGGCCAAGGGCGGCGCCGGTAAAATAGGTTGAAAGACTTAAGATCAGGGTGAGCAGGCCCATTTCCGCGGCAAAGACCCTTCCCCGGAATTCATCCGGCACCGTGCGCTGCAGAAGATTGGTGCTGAACACCCATTGTACCGAGCCCCCCAGATGACCGATGAATACAAAGGGTATGGCGGCAAGCAGGCTCTGGGCCTGGCCGAAAAGCATGTAGGCCCCTGATGCCACGAAAAAGGAAAGGCCGATTGCCCGGTACATTTCATTGCGCGTCTCACCCAGATAGCGCCAGGCAAGGATCGGCCCCAGCGCCGCGCCGACTCCGCGGATACTGTACAGTATGCCGCTGCCGGCTCCCGGCCCGTGGGTTGGAAACACCTCCTCGCCAAAGACGGTGAGCATCACGAGAATTCCGCCGGAAATAGCCCAGCCACTCTTTACCAGAAGCAGGGCGGCAACCTTCTTATCCGATGCAACATATTTCAAGCCCTCATGAAGATCGTTGAGCCCGGTGTAATCCTTCCAGGTCAGTTTCTTTTCCGGTCGTTTTTTAAGGGGAGGCAGAACCAGTCCTTTTAAAAGCCCTGCAGAAACCAGAAATGTTACTGAATCAATGATGATTGCTGTCTGCCAGCCCAGCAGGGCAGTGACTAAACCACCGAGACCGGCGCCGAAAGCCAGCATCAGCGACCAGGTGGCACCTCCCAGGGCATTGGCAATGTTTAATTCCTCCGGACGGCAGAGGTTTGGGATCGTTGCCCGGCGGGCCGGGTCATAGAAGGTCCAGATGGATTCCTGGATCAGGGCCAGCACATAGACCAGCCAGACGTGCTCCGGTTTGTCCACCAGGAGAAAACAAAGCACCACCGCGACCCTTGAAAGATCACTCAGAATCATGATCATTTTACGGGAGAAGCGGTCGGCAATAACCCCAGCCGCAGGACCGAGAATTGTGGTGGGGATAAATTTTGCGATGAGAAACCAGCTCACTGCGGCGCCTGATCCGGTGAGCTTGGTCAGCAGCACGAAAATGGCGATATAATTGAACCAGTTGCCCATCTGGCTGATGATCCCGGCAAGCCAGAGTCTTCTGAACTGATGATTTTCTGAAAACAGCGTGACGTATGAACGCCAGTCACTGACTGAAAGATGCGGTGCGGTATGTTTCTTTTCAGTTATCATTATCTTTCGATATAATCCCAAAAAATGGTGAAATGTTTAACTGCCCGAATCTGCTCAAAAGATAGCCGGGTGCTTTGGCAAAGCCCGGCAGGAGTATGCTGGTGCCGTCTGGGAATTTCTCACAATATACGATAAGTTTCATGAGGAAGAAATCAACAAAGAGAAATTTGCCTTTTTCATTTGACCATGAAGGGTATTTTTCTTAGTATTGTCTGGTCACTTGTGGCTACCGCCGCTCTCAGAAAATGATCAAGGTGAGAATTGTTAAGCGGCACGTTTTTATAAATCATATACTGCAGGGGTTAAAGAATGAATACAGCTTTGGGCATTACGGTCAGCAGGCATATCCTGGACAGTCAGCATCTTCATCCTCAGGCAACCGGTGATCTTTCCGGCCTGTTGATGGAGCTGATCGTTGCGGCCAAAAGAATTTCTGCAGAAGTAAACATGGCGGGCCTGGCGGATGTTCTGGGAATGGCCGGCAAGACCAATATCCAGGGCGAACAGGTCCAGAAGCTTGACGATTTCGCCAACAACACCATCAAAAGAAGAATGGCCCGTTGCGGTTACCTCTGCATCATGACCTCGGAAGAGGAGGCGGACGCCATTCCGGTTGTCGAAGGCTATGAAGGCAAATATACCCTGGCCTTCGACCCCCTTGACGGCTCTTCCAATATTGATGTGAATGTCAGCATCGGCACGATTTTTTCAATCCACCGAAGAAATGGCGACGACGGCCCCGGCACAGAAGATGACCTGCTCCAGAAAGGCGCCAAACAGGTAGCAGCCGGATATATTATTTATGGATCAAGCACCATGCTGGTCTTTACCACCGGTCACGGTGTACAGGGTTTCACCCTTGATCCCAGCGTCGGGGAATTCTATCTTTCCCATCCCGAAATCAGAATTCCTCCAAGGAGCAAGTATTTCAGTGTCAATGAGGGGAATTACCAGTTCTGGGAAGAAAATATGCAGCGCTATGTTGATTACCTCAAAGAAAACGACAAAGAGACCAACCGTCCATTGAGCTCCCGGTATATCGGTTCGCTGGTGGCAGATTTTCACCGGAATCTGATTGCCGGCGGCATTTTTCTGTACCCCCGGGACAAAAAAACTCCTTCAAAACCTACGGGCAAACTTCGTCTGCTTTATGAAGCTTCACCATTGGCTTTTGTGGTTGAGCAGGCAGGAGGACGGGCAATCACCGGCGATGGCCGTGAGATTATGGAGATAGAACCGGAATCGTTGCATCAGCGGGTGCCGTTGATCATCGGCTCGAAATACGATGTGGATGTTGCAGAGGAATTTTTGTCCGGCAAAAGGTAATTAGTATTAGTCCTGCGTCAAGGATAAAACCACCGTCATCAGACGGTCAGCTTTGAGCCTGTAAATACTATGAGTTACAGGCACAGAGGCAGAAGGCAGAGGGCACAGACAAAAAGGAATAAAGCAATAGCATACGAAGAAATAACGGCACTGAATGCCTGTCGATCCAGGAGGTGCAAGTTTTTTTACACTTTGTGCCTTCTGCCTCTGTGCCTCTCGCAATCGACTTCAGCGATCGTTGTTGACTTACCCGTGCCTCATGCAAATAAATTTGAAAAAGACATCATTTCAAAGGGTTCGACGATCCTCATAACCCTTCTGCCGAGCGGATGATTTTGAAATAAGTATCATATACCTCGCTTTTAGCGGCAACAAAGTTGTATTTCGCCCTTGAAAGATTGGAGATGGCATCCAGCAGGTCGGACTCTTTTGCAAGGCCTTCCTCGTATGAGAGTCTGGTGATGCGGAGATTCTCTTCCGCCTGTTCGATACTGCTCTCGCTGACTATTACGTTACTGGAACTCACCTGATAATCCAGATACAGATTTTTCAGCCCGGTGGTCAGGTCGCGGCTCAGTTCTTCGAGATCATAACGCAGCGTTCTTGTCTCCAGGGTCGCCTTGTTGACCCTGGATTTTTTACCGAAGCCGTCAAAAATATTCATCGACAAAACGAGCTGGGTGCGGATTTCTTCGCTGGGGGAGTTGCCTGAGCCGATGATATAGTCGTCGTCGTATTTCTGGTAACTGCTCTTGAGGTCAAGGGAGGGGTAATAGCGGGATTTTTCTGCTTTTATGCCCAGCTCGGAGGCTTCAATGGTTTCTTTGAGTAATTGGATCGAGCTGTTGCTGGAAAGCATTTCAGCCTCGTATTCCCCATGTCCGGCAAGTTTCGGCAGCTCAGTAAATTCGTGAAAAGTCAGTTCGTCGAGATTCACCGTCGTATCGATTTCCCTTTGCAGCAGAAAAACACTTTTATCAACCCCGGCCCGCGCCTTTTTTCGGGTTATCTCGGCATTATCAAGGTCGACTTTGAATTTAAGCAGTTCATTCTTTTTTATGAGTCCGACTTCAAACCGGTTTTTGGCGTCCTCATGCATTTTGGAAAGGGTCGCATAAGAGTCTTCCGAAACCTTGAGGTTGGCCTGGTTGTGATAAATCGACAGATAGCGCAGAGCGACATTGAGTTTGATGTCCTGCTCAATCCCCTGAAGTTTAAATGCTTCGGCATTGCTCAATAACTGCGCCGAACGGATGCTGTACTTGTCACGGAATCCGGCAAATATATTCCAGGAAACTGCCCCGTAGGCAACGCTGTTCTCCTTCTGCTCAAAAAGGCTGTCTTCATCAAGCATTGTGGCAGTGTAGCCGAGATCCAGGGAAGGGTAATAACCGCTTTTGGCAATGGATTCCACGTCATCGCTTTTTTCGAGATTGGTCTTATATTTTTCAATTACTTTACGATTCTCGAGGGCGGTTTTCTGAAGCTCGGAGAGATGCGCGCCATAAGCAACATTACTGGATAATAATATGGCCAGGATACAATTAAGCAGTTTCATTGGATCGACTCCTTTCAAACTTTATAATAAAAGCCAGCAGGGCAGGGATGACAAAAAGGGTAAGGATTGTCGACAGCGCCAGACCTCCAAGGAGAACACTGCCAAGCCCCCGATACAGTTCACTCCCGGAACCGGTTGAAAGAACAAGGGGCATCATGCCCAAAACACTGGTGGTGGCGCTCATGAAAATCGGTCGGATTCTGGTCTGCACCGCGTCGGATATTGCAGGGATACCTACGAGGCCGTTATAACGCACGTTATTCAATGACTGGTGGACAATAAGGATGGCATTGTTGACCACCGTACCGATAAGGATAATAAAACCCAGCATGGTGAGAACATCAAATCCCTGGGGTGCAATAAAGGCATTGACTGCGCTTAAACCTGCAAAGCCTCCTGCTGCGGCTAACGGCACGCTGAATAAGATGACCAGGGGATACAGGAAATTTTCAAACAGCGCTGCCATCAGAAGATAGGTGATGAGCAGCGCCAACAGCAGGTTCCACTGCAAGGCAAGGCGTGTTTCGTCAAGTTTGTCGGCATTGCCGCCCACTGTCACGTTAACGTTATCCAGCATGCCTCCCTGCTGCAGGGGAGCCAGGATGTCATTTTCAATGATCTCCATGCTGCGCTGCAGGGGCAGGTCTGCTGGAGGTGTCACCTGAAGGGTGATGGTCCGGTCCCGTTCCAGATGATTGATCTGCGGCATGCCCTGGCCGTATTCTATGGTTGAGACATCGGCAATCCGGATCAGGTTGCCGTAGCTGTTGACTATGGTGCCGTTCAAGATATCCTCCGGTGTCTGGTATTTCAGGTCATTGCCTTTGAGTACGAGGTCGATCTGTTTTATGCCTTCCGGGCGGTATTCATCAATTTTACGTCCGTCCATCAGGACATCTGCATAGACCCCGAGATCATCTTCCGAAAGTCCGTTGGCCGCAAGTTTTTCCTTGTTGGGGATGATTTTTACTTCCGGATAGCTCGTTTCAAGGGACGGTATGGGACGGGTCTGCGCCCCTGGTATCTTCTGGGGTATGACGCCAAACATCAGGGTCTGGGCAACCTTGACAATCTCATCGATATCCTTGCCGGAAATGTTTATATCAACCGTCCTGCCTTTACCGAGGCCGGACTCGAAAATTCCGGCCTGGATACTTACCCCGAAAATACCGGGAATGGAATTCATGATGCGGGAAAAAAGGGGGATCATCTCCTTGGCGCGGGTTTCGTGGACGCCGATCCCTCCGAAGAGATTGAAGCGCTCGGCCCCCACATAAAACATGTTTTTAAGCTGCGGGATACCGTCCTTGCCGTCTTCCTTGAAATAGGGTTCTGCTTCCTTGTAAATGTATTCTCCCATTTCCTTGAGCTTGTCCACCGAATATCCAGGTGGCGGGATCAGAATGTTCAGAATAAGATTTCTGTTTCCCTGGGGCAGGTATTCCGCCGAGGGGATCAGCAGGTAGGCCGAAAGTATTGATAACGAGGTGAAAACGATGATCGTTGTCAGGCGCATGAAAGTATTTTTCAGAGAAAAAGCGGATAATTTCATAATCATCGAGGCGATTTTTGAACCGACAATGCTTTTCTGAAATTTCGACGTGCTGTTTTTCTTTCGTTTGTAGAACTGATGGATAAGGGTTGGAATCACCGAAATCGACACGAAAAGGCTTAATATAATTGAAAAGGTGATTGCGATGGCAATGTCTCTGAACAGCTGCCCTGCCTCTTCCTGGATGAAGATTACCGGCAGGAACACGGCAACCGTGGTCAATGAGGAAGCCAGCACCGCCCCCCAGACTTCCTGTGCTCCGTCATATGCCGCGGACAAAGCGTCTTTACCCATTTTTCGATGGCGGTCGATATTCTCAAGAATAACAATGGAATTATCCAGCAGCATGCCCACGGCAAAGGAAATCCCCGCAAGGCTTACAACATTGAGACTCCTGCCCATAAGCCAGAGGAAAATAAAGGAGCCGATGGCGGATATCGGGATGGCAATGGCAGTGGTCGCTGTAGAGGTAAGGCTTCGCAGAAAGAGGAGCAGCGCCGCGATGGCCAGCAGGCCGCCGATCAGGACGTTTTGTTTTACCAGGCCGATGGCGGTATTGATGTAGGGGCGCTGATCATATACCCAGTCGATGTACAGGCCATTTTCGGCAAGGATGCCGTTATTGAGCCAATTCACCTTTTCTTCCATTCTGTCGCTCAGGTCGAGAACATTGGCTCCCTGCTCTTTTTTGACCCCGACAACTATGCCTTGGATGCCGTCATGGAGTATGGAACCGTCTTCTTTTTTATAGCCCAGGTCGACTTCAGCCACATCCCGCAGATAGACCCGTTTTATCCCGTCATCAAAAAGCACCACGTCCATGGCATCTTCAGGGGATTGAAACTGGCTTACGGTACGGATGCGGTAATTCTTTTTGCCCATTCCCAGGACACCGGCGGAGATATTGCGGTTGGAATTCTGTATTGCCTTGGTGATCTGGCCGATGGAAATGTTATGGCGGGCCATTTTATTCATGTCGATGGTGATATGGAGTTCGTTTTCAGTGCCGCCGAAAACCAGCAGGGACCCGACCCCGGGAACTCGCTCAAGATGCTGCCGGACATTGTTTTCAAAAAAAGTTTTGAAGGTGTTGATATGCTGATCGTTTCCAGGCTTGGTCTTCAGGAAGGTCCAGATCACCGGAGAGCTCTGGGCTCCTGCTGCCTCGATTACCGGTTTGTTGGCATTGTCCGGGTAATTGGATACCTCATTCATTTTATTCGATACCCTGAGCAGTGCGTCATCAAGATCTGTGCCCAACCCGAAGGAAAGAGTTACTGAGCCGTAATTATTAAAACTCGAACTTTCCATCTCTGTAAGGCCCTGGAGCCCTTTTAAGACTTCTTCCTGTTTTTCAATTATTTCCTTTTCGATTTCATAGGGAGTTGCACCGCCCCAGACCGTGCTCACGGTAATCTGTGGGGTTTCCACATCAGGGGTGAGCTGAACAGGAAGTTTGTTCAAACCGAGAATCCCGAACATCACAATGAGAATCACCGCCACGGCAACAGTGACCGGTTTGCCAATGGAATATTTGATGATGTCCATTATTATTCTCCGACAACTATTACTGATTGATCAGGACGCAGACGTTCGTTGCCTTCAATTACCACGGGCATGCCCGGCTCAAAATAAGGATTGTCGGCGCCGATGGTACCATTAAGATAGGAGACAATGTTCACCGGCAGGATCGCCGCCTTGCCGTCTTTAATGGAATAGACGAAATCGCTTCCCTGGAATTTTATCAACGCATCCCTGGGAATGATCGCAAGCTTTCTTTTGGAGCTGGTGGGCACGAAAACCGTTGCCGACATGTTTTCAGCGATTTTTTCGATGACCGGGATTTTTATTTTAAGGAAGATATTCTTGGTCTTGGCGTCGGCTGTAGGGTCGATATCGAAAATTTTCCCGGCGACTTCCTTTTTGTAAGCATTAATCATTACAGTCACTTCGTCGCCAACGGAACTATACTGCAATAAATTTTCGGCCACCGGCACTCGGACAAAGAGATCATCGGTGCAGGCGAGGCGGACCAGTTGTTTGCCCTGTTGTACCCAGTCGCCGATATCGACACTTTTTTCAAGAACCACCCCGTCAAAGGGGGCGTTAATGATACTTTTGCGCTTCTGGATCAGGAGTTTGCCAAGGGTTTCTTCTGCTGTTGATTTTTCAATGATGGCGTCCTGATATGCATAGAAAGTGTCGTCATACTCCTTTTCGCTGACGCCGTTCTGGCGATAGAGTCCATCGAGCCTTTTATGGTTTTTTGCGGTCTGTTCGATACGCAGTTCGATCTGTTTGATTCTTGTCTGCTGGATGGTTATTTCCTTATCAAGCATCTCGGTGTTAAGATGAACCAGGGCCGAGCCTTTTTTTACATGGTCGCCTTCGCGCACCTGGATGCTCTCCACAAGCCCGGAGACTTCCGAGGAAACATGGCTTATCCGTTCATAGTAGAGAAGCCCGATAAACGATCTGTTTTCAGCTATTTCCTTCAGGATGATATTTGTGGTGACCACTTTTGCCGGAGGGGGGTCCTGAGCAAGGACGGTGGCGCTGAAGAACAGGCTGATTGCTGATAGTAGTATGATTATTTTCTGCACAATGCACCTCATGTGTTGGATTGGTTTTCTATGTCAGCAGACATTGCATTTAGATTCTTGGAGATTTTTTCAAGAGAACGTATCACCTGGGTCTGATCTTTATCGGAGATTCCATTAAGAAGTCGGGTTGAGAAAGAATCAAAAACCGTATGCACTTCGCTTACCAGGGATGAACCCTGTTTTGTGATAAAGACAAGTGAGGCCCTACGGTCGTCGGGATTGTCTCTGCGGATCACCAGTTCTTTTGCTTCAAGCCGGTCCAGGATTCTTGTCATGTTGGCCGGGTTTTTATTTGCTGCATCACAGATTTCCCGTTGGGACAGGCCGGATTCCGCGGGCATATTTTTTAAGAGATGTAATTGTTCAAGGGTGAGGTCATACGGTTTGAGTACTTTTTCGGCGAAATTTCGCATCTCCTGAGAAGTGATATATATCTGACGCGCAAGTGAATCTTCTTTGCAGCATGTCATTTTCTTGACTCCTGGATTGTTGATTCGTGAATCATCAACTCATTAATAGTTGACCAGGCAATAATATGCGTATTAATTAATTTGTCAAGTGGATTTTTACACAGAGTTATGTGCGATTTTTTATTGAGCGATGGGCGTCAGAGTGGACCGGAGGAGCGTTATCGTTATCACTGTTTGGTGATCTTTGCCCAGGTGTCACGCAGAGTGACGGTGCGGTTGAAGACCAGGTGCCCGTCTCTGGAATCTTTGGCGTCAACGCAAAAGTAGCCCTGGCGTTCAAACTGATAGCGTGAACCGCTTTTAGTGTCAGCAAGACTTGGTTTAACCTGTGTTTTGCTCAAAGACGAGACTTTGGGGTCGTTTGGTCGGTTCCGAAGGAAGATTTCGTTTGTTCTAAAATCTGCTTGATGCCCGGGCGGGGTCTGCAAAGGACCATGAACTGAAAGGCAAACATTGTTGGCCACAGATTCGCCAGCAGGTTTGAAATTGTACTTAGAGATTTCCCGAGCCAGCCTGATATCACCGCTTGAAAAGGTGCACCGATAGGCATTATTTTCTCTATGATATATCCGCTGTCAATCAAGCTTCTTTTTAAGGAGGAACGAGTAAACAGACGTTTGTGGGTGATGTCCAGGATTCCCCGTTCTGCATAATTGAATCGTCCGAACAGGAGGTTAATTCGTATCCCGATAAAGGCAATATTTGGTGTCGAAATTACTGTAAGAGGGGCTTCGACGTTTTTTAGGGATTGACTGTTATTGCGCAGATCAAGAAGGAGTTGTTCAGGGAAGGATAGGTGCTCAAGAACGTCCAGCAAAAGGACGAGATCATATTTGAAAGCATCTGCCGGGAATTCTCCATGCTCAAGATCGGTTTTTATAAACTCGCTCATCATATTCTGAAGGGGTTCTCTATAATCCAGGCCAGTTACTTTTGCTCCCAAAGATTCACAATGTCTAGCTATAAACCCTGGGCCGCATCCGACATCAAGTATAGTTTTGGGCTTTTTGTCCTTGACGATTTGTAAGGCTTTGGTGTGTGACGAGTACAGGTGATCTTTTTTGTCCGAATAGACAACCTGCTTGATGTTGCGGTATTTGAGCGAACACATCATTCCTATACGGTGCAAGACATACTTCGTTGTAGATAGAATGATTTTTAAGGCATATCTCAAACCATTAACATGGCATTTCTCGTCTCCGTAATGAGTCGGGATTGGAAATTCAACAATTTCAGCATTTATATAATGAGCCTGAAGGATGATTTCCGTATCGAAATGAAAGTCGTTTGTATTGATTTCAAAGGGTATTGACTGAAGGAATCTGGTTGAATAGGCCCTGTAACCGGTATGATATTCGGCAAGTTTCATTCCGGTGAGAAGATTTTGGAATCCGGTCAGGATTCGGTTCCCAATCAATTTATAAAACGGCATGCCACCAAGCCGGGCATCCTTGATATTAACCATTCGTGATCCCAGAATAACATCAGCACCCGTTTCTTCCCGGATTTTTAAGAATTCAGGCAATAATTCAGGAGTGTATTGTCCGTCGCCATGTAAAAGGACAACAAGATCAAAGCCGTTGTCTATGGCATAGCGGTAGCCGAGTTTTTGATTTCCGCCATAGCCTTGATTGACTGGATTCTGGAGTATCGACACATTGTGAATCCCATGTCGTTTAGTCCAGTTGGCTGCCAATTCGACTGTTTTATCAGAAGATGCATCATCAATGACAAGAAAGTGAATTTTAGTGTTGTTGAAAAGGTATTCTGGAATGCGCTCAAATAACGATTCAATATGATTTTCAGCATGATACGCCACAACGAAAACAAGCGTTGTCTTTTGAAAGTTGTCACTTTTATTAATCATGCTTTGTTTCCTGCGAGAACTGCTCAAAAGTGAATAGGGTCTTAGCTATTTTATCCTCTGATGGAGGTTCAGTGCGTTCAAACAGCAGAATATCGGTACGTGCGTTGGCAAAAGGGGGGGCGGGGGCAAGCCATGCAACATATTTATAGTTGTCAGAAATCCAAAGACTGATGGACTGGGCATAGCTTTGACCGAAATAACTGTGACCAAACGTTTTGAAATGATCGTCTGCAAGAACAATATAATCGGGAGGATTGTTTTTGAAGTCTTGCAGGATGTTGTGTTCACCGAAAATATGAACTTGGTGCGGATTGAGGTTTCCATACCGCAAAGGATTTTTTCTTCGTGAGAGATAATTAAGTATTTCAGTTGCGGGTACCACTTTTAAAGTTTTGTCAGGCTCGACGTGCTCTAATATGCCGTTGAGAGCTTTTTGGATGGGAATACCTCTGGCGTCGGCAAAGAATGAATCGGCTCCAAAACCAACAATATTAGTTTTTGAAGTAATGATGAAATGTGCAAAGGTCAAATAGCAAATGATTATACCTGTCCATATTCCTGTTGAAAGGGCCGCAAATATTCGTCCGGAACCCCCTATTTTCTTTACATAAGCCGGCAGCCATTCTGATAATAAAACCACAAGAAGAAGGGTCGCCGGCATGGCAAGCCCGAAACCAGAATAATGTATTCTTGTTTTTAAAATTATTTTCAGAAGAAGGATAAAAGCAAAAACAAAAAGGCCGGTACGCAAAAAATGAGAGTTATTAAGCGATGTGTTTTTTGTTTTTGGGGAATAGGTTTGAAAAAGAGTTATTAATATCCCGAAAGCCAAGATGAGCGGCAAGGGGTAAAAAATGGAGTCCCATGGGATGTTCTGTCTGAAAAACCATAGTAAAATTACCGGGAGGACAAATGTTATGATGGCAATTGTTGTATGCCAAAACTTAGTAAGTTTCCGGCTGATCAATGCTATCGAGATACTGCACAAAAAAATTGCAGCATAGCTTAAAGCAACCTCTAACAACCTGATAATATTTTGAAGAGGTTTATCGAACCCCATGTTCCTGCTGAAATAAGGTGATTCCAGATTGTTCTGCCCGAAGACGTACATCCATGATCCTAATACTCCCTGCAAAGCCTCGGTTGCAGATGAAATTGACAAGAAAAAAATGTATGAAACGAGTGGGGGCGCAATAAAACCGGAAAAAAAACATAAAAGGATTCCGCCTGATTTTTTTCTGTGTTCTTTTGAAATGAACAACAGGATAAATTCAAAGAGAAACGCGGAAATTGCCGCCGCAAAAACTTCACATTTTGTCAAAAAAACCAGACCGAGGAAGAAACCAGCAGCCCCGGCATAGTACTTTGACATCTTCTTCATTATCGAGAGATTGAATAGAAACAGCGCCAAAAGCGACAATGAAATGCCGTGAGTGATTTCATGGGAATATGGCGTTAACCAGTTCTCATTACCGGTTTGGGTAAAATTTACAAAAGTGAATAAAAGAAGAAAAGTCGAACTGGCAAAAATTGCCCCGAGTCTGCCGCTTATCTCTTTTAAAATTCTATATACGATCCAGGAAGTTGCCAAGAGGATCATGTAATTACAAAGAACTAATGTTCGTAGGCTGGTGCCGAAAAGAAAAAACCATAAGGAGTTCAGATACGGTGAAAGAGGCCCGTTATGATAGGCTAAAGCAACATAAAGATGACGGCCCTCGAGTATTTGCCACGGAACGTAAAGCTCTCTGCCAAAATCAATTCTTGGATCAGGCCATGTCATCCATGACCAGAGAAGCATTTCAATTGATAAAAGGCTGAGAAATACGTAATCGAACCAAGGTGGAATGTTATTGAGCCACTTAAAGTCGTTAGAGAAAGAGGTGAAGAAGGAATTATGAGAGGCTGTTTGTGATTTCACATTAAGAAATACAGTTAAAGTATTGGTTGGGTTTGATTACCAATAACATCTTTACTCCTTTTTAGCTACCTTTGCCCAGGTGTCACGCAGAGTGACGGTGCGGTTGAAGACCAGGTGGCCTTCTCTGGAATCTTTGGCGTCAACGCAAAAGTAGCCCTGGCGTTCAAACTGATAGCGGGAGCCTGGCTGCGCCTCAGAAAGACTTGGTTCTACCAGTGCATTGGTGAGGATATCAAGAGAATCGGGGTTGAGGAATTCCTTAAAATCTTTTTCCTTGTCAGTCCCGGGGGTTTCCACGGTAAAGAGCCGGTCATACAGTCGCATTTCGGCAGGAACGGCATGCTGTGCTGAAACCCAGTGGATAGTCCCTTTGACTTTTCTGCCGTCCGGTGCAGAGCCGCCGCGGGTTTCAGGGTCATATGTGCAACGGATTTCAATAATTTCGTTGGTGTCATGGTTCTTGATTATTTCCCGGCATGTGACCAGATAGGCACAACGCAGCCGCACTTCCCTGCCTGGACCCAGGCGGAAGAATTTCTTGGATGGCTCCTCCATGAAGTCATCCTGCTCAATATAAATGGTTTTTGAAAAAGGCACCACGCGGGTACCCATTTCGGGCTTTGCCGGATGGTTCGGCGCCTGGAATTCTTCAACCTGATTGTCCGGATAATTCTCGATGACCACCTTGAGGGGTTGCAGGACGCCCATGACCCGGGGCGCAGTTTCATTGAGGTCTTCGCGGATGCTGTGTTCAAGAAGGGCAACGTCCACCACACTGTCGCGTTTCGCCACCCCGATCCTTTCACAGAAATTCCTGATGGACTCCGGGGTATAACCCCGTCGTCTGATCCCTGAGATAGTCGGCATTCTGGGATCGTCCCAGCTGTTGACATGTCCCTCAACTACCAGTTGAATCAGTTTTCTCTTGCTGAGAATCGTGTAAGTGAGATTCAGCCGGGCGAATTCAATCTGTTGCGGATGACAGGGCGCCGGAATAGTATCCAGGGTCCAGTCATAGAGCGGTCGATGGTCTTCAAACTCCAGGGTGCACAGCGAGTGGGTGATTCCTTCCAGTGCATCTGAAATCGGGTGGGTATAATCATACATCGGGTAGATGCACCAGTTGCTGCCGGTGCGGTGATGCTCGGCATGCAGGATTCGGTACAGGACCGGGTCACGCATGTTCAGGTTGCCGGATGTCATGTCAATTTTAGCACGCAGAACCCGGGTGCCGTCGGGAAATTCACCGGCACGCATGCGCCCGAACAGATCAAGGTTTTCTTCAATGGGCCGGTCACGGTACGGGCTTTCCTGGCCGGTCTCTGTGAGGGTGCCGCGGTGTTTGCGGATTTCCTCGGCGCTCAGGTCGTCGACGTAGGCTTTTCCAGTTTTGATGAGGTGGATGGCGTATTCGTAGAGTTTTTCAAAATAATCAGAGGCATAGAACAGCCGGTCTTCCCAGTCGAATCCAAGCCATCTGACGTCTTCGATTATCGACTGGACATACTCAACTTCTTCCTTGGTGGGGTTTGTGTCGTCAAAGCGCAGATTGCATTGGCCGTGCTCGTTTTCCAGGGCAATGCCGAAGTTGAGGCAGATTGATTTTGCATGGCCGAGATGGAGATAACCGTTGGGCTCGGGCGGAAAACGGGTGGCCACTTTGCCGTTATGTTTGCCGGATTTCAGGTCCTGGTCAATGATCGTGCGGATAAAATCTTTGGAGGGGGTTTCGTTAGTCATCTCTGGTCTCTTTATTTAAAATACTTTGCCACATCACGAAGTCGGGCAACAACCTTTTCCTTGCCGATGTGCTCAAAAATTTCAAACATGCTCGGCCCCTTGATCTGTCCGGTGATCACCGCCCGGCAGGCATTGATGGGAATGCCGGGTTTGATATTCAGTTCTTCGGCAAATTCTCTGGCAACCCGTTCCGCCTCTACCGTAGTGAGCTCCGGCAATGCGTCAAAACGGTCGGCAAGCATGGGCAGCCACTCTTTGAGTTCGGGATACTTGACGACGTTTTTGTTGAAAGCTGTTTCGTCGATTACGAAATCATCGGCAAAAAAGGCGCGGCCCGAATCGGCAAAGTCTTTAAGGGTATGAAACCGTTCACGGATCATATCAATAGTCTTCAGAAACCAGTCTTTTTTTGCGCTGTCATATTGGTCATCCCACAATCCCTGGCCGATTAATTCCTGCTTGACCATGGGGGCAAGTTCCTCGATGGGGATGGTCCGAAGATAATGGGCATTGATATTTATCGCTTTGGCATCGGTGAAAAATTTCGGATCGTCTTTGTGGTGATTAAAGATGGAACTTGACTTGTTGATCCGTTCCAGGGTGAAGGCCTCTATCAGTTCCTCTTTTGAGAAAAATTCCCGGTCATCGCCTGGCGCCCAGCCAAGCAGAACCAGGAAGTTCACCAGGGCCCAGGGGATAAAGCCGTTATTTTTATAGAATTGCACCGCGACTATCTCGCCGTGGCTGCGCTTGGAGATCTTGGCGCCTTTGAGGTCCATGGTCAGCGGCATGTGGGCGAAGACCGGCACCGGAGCGCCCAGGGCCTCATAAAGCAGGACCTGTCGGTTGGTATTGTCCTTATGGTCCTGGCCGCGAATGATGTGAGTGATCCGGTCCCGGATATCGTCAACCACGTTGCAGAGGAGATAGAGCGGTTTGCCGTTGGAACGCACTATGACAAAATCGGCAATTTCACTGTAGGCTTGTTCAATGCGCCCCAGGACCTTGTCGTCGTAGCCCACCGAACCGCTCCGATCCGGAACCTTGAACCTGGCCACCGCCGGAATGCCGGCAGCTTCTTTTTCGGCCACCTGTTCCGGGGTAAGGTTCCGACAGGTTCCGTCGTATTTTACCGGTTGCTTGGCTGCCAGGGCGGCTTCCCGTTTGGCGTCAAGCTCCTCCTTGGTGCAGAAGCATTTATAGGCGTGTCCCCCGGCCATCAGACGGTTGGCGGCAGCAACATGTTCTGCGGAAAATTCTGTCTGGAAATAGGGGCCTTCGTCCCAGTCAATGCCCAACCATTCCAGACCTTCAATAATTCCGTCGATGGAACCCTGGCTCGATCTTTCAACATCGGTATCCTCAATCCGCAATATCAATTTGCCGTTGTGCTTTTTGGCAAAAAGCCAGTTATAGATGGCGGTTCTTGCGCCGCCAATATGCAGATAGCCGGTGGGGCTCGGTGGAAAGCGGACTCTTACTTCAGACATTGATTCTCCTTATATCTTCAATCCGAAAAATTGTGGCGGAAGGTTTTGCTTGATGCGTTCTATAAAGCAAACCTTTATATACCTTTTCCATCATAGAATCAACAGGATAAATCCCCGAAAATCTCCATGGCAAGCTTTGTAGTTAGAGGGATTTTCTATAACCTGGTATTTACATAGAGGGAAAAACTGTTAAAATGTATTATGCTGTCAAAGCTCATATAAAGTAAAAAATAGTTTGGCATACTTTTTTACAGGGCTTTTAATGGCGAATTCTGCAGGAAAAGACAGCTTTTTCCCCAGCCGGAGAATGAATGAATCTGTTTACCCTTGCCAGTTTATCGGTTGTCATCACCTGCCTGCCTCTTGCTGCCTTTACATTTTTCTGGGGCACAAAAAGAATCCATAAGTTTCTTTCCCTGTTTAATCTGGTCGTGGGCATCTGGTGTCTGGGGCAGGTGATTGTCGGAACCGCGACCAATGAAGAACATGCGCTTCTCGGGTGGAAGGCCGCCCATATTGGCGGAGTCCTTGTGGCGCCGGTGTTTTTTTATCTGACCTGTCTGTTCTGTTCGATCAAGCGGCCGAAACTGCTTTTCGTGGCTTATACCCAGGCTATCATCTACCTTTTCTTGCTGTGTGCCACCAATCTTATCATTGCCAAACTGCGATATTTCCAGGGGATTTATTTTATTGATGCAACCCCTCAATACGTCCTGGCAATCATCTTGTATGGATTCTTTGTAGGTCTCAGCTTTTTTGAGCTCATCCGTTATTTCAGCACAACCCATGGCCATAAGCGGGTCCAGGCCCTTTACAATCTCCTGGGTTTTTCTTTCGGGTTTTCCGGCGCCACGCTGATTTTTCTGCCGATGTTTCATGTGGATGTTTTCATTCCAGTGGGGAACGCGGGCATAACCCTTTACGCCTTTGTTCTGACCTACGCAATTTTCAGGCATCATCTGATGGACATTCACCTGGTGTTCAGGAAAACACTTGTTTTTTCTTTGTCAGCGGCGGTTGTCAGCGGGTTATTTGTCATACTGGTCCTGTTTTTCACCAGAACGTTTTCCCATGTGGTGGGCCTTGATTCCTTTGCCACTACAGCGATTGCAGCACTTGTTGCGGCATTTCTTTTCGCACCGATCCAGAACCGGATTCAAAAAACCATCGACGCATCGTTTCTGGGCAGCGGCTATGATTACACCGAAGTGGTCAAGGAGGCCAGTAACCGCCTGTCAAATCCCATGGAAGCTGCTGCCATCAAAAATTTTATTCTTGATACGGTGGTGATGCTCTTTGATCCCATAAACACGGTGTTGCTGACTCGCCGAAGGGAATCATTTCTTTCCACATTATGGCGGGTGCATCCGAAAGGCGGAGACGATACCATCCGCACCATCAATATTCCGTCCGATTCGCCCCTCATAGGACTCATTGAACGTGACAAGACGATATTTTACCGGGACACCTTTATCGAGGGCCCGGATCAGGAGTACATTGCGCTCATCAATAAAATTCTTAAACCCATCAGGGGGGAAGTTCTGGCGCCGATTTTTATCGACGGCATGCTGAGCAGCATATTGATTGTCGGCGAAAAGGCTTCCGGCAGGATTTATACAAAGCAGGATCTTGACATCCTGCACACTCTGGTGAACCAGGCCTCTATCGCTCTTGAAAACGCCGATCTTTATGAGGGGCTTGAAGCAAGGGTTATTGAAAGAACCAAAGAACTGGACAAGGTGAACGAAAACCTCAAAAAGGAGATTGCCGAACGCAAAAAAGCGGAAGAAAAGGCCTTGCGGGCAACTGCGGCAAAAAGTGAATTTCTGGCTAATATGAGCCATGAAATCAGGACACCGATGAATGCGATCATAGGTTTTACGGACATGCTCATCGATACAAAAGTCAATGCCGTACAGCTTGATTATATCCGAACCATTAAAAACAGCGGCGAGGCATTACTTTCATTACTCAACGACATTCTCGATTTTTCAAAAGTCGAGGCAGGAGAACTCAGTTTTGAAGAAATTGATTTTGACCCTGAACTTCTTGCCTATGACGTCTCTGACCTTATCCGCCCAAGAGTTGACTATAAGCCCATTGAACTGTTGTGTCATATCGCCGACGACCTTCCCGCATTGGTCAAAGGTGACCCGGCCCGTTTCAGGCAGGTCATTACCAATTTGATGGGCAATGCAGTCAAGTTCACCAGTGCAGGAGAGATTGAGCTTTCTCTTGCTGTTGATCAAGAGGAAGAAGGCAGGATCAGGATACATACTACTATTCGTGATACCGGGATAGGTATTCCGGATGACAAAGTCCAGACGATATTCAATCCTTTTCAACAGGCGGATGGCTCAATGACCAGGAGGTTCGGCGGCACCGGTCTGGGATTGACCATCTGCAAAAAGATATCAAGCCTCATGGGGGGGGATGTCTGGGTTGAGAGTAAAAAAGACCAAGGCAGTATTTTTCATTTTACTGCGTGGTTGAAAAAGTCTGAACAGAAGGAGAGTCGCAGGTGGAACACGAAGTTACTCAAGAGCAGGAATATTCTGGTTGTTGATGATAACCAGGCCAACCTGCGAATTCTGACACATATGCTGGAAGCTGGTGGGATGACCGTTCTCAGTCTTGATAAAGGGCGTGATGTGGTCCCGGCACTCCTTGCAGAGCAAGAATCAGGCAATTTTTTTGACCTTTGCATCTTCGATGTCCAGATGCCGGAAATAACCGGACATGAAGTTGCAGAGGAAATCAAGAAAAACACAGACGCCTATTTGCAGGGCCTGCCGCTGGTGGCGCTGTCTTCTCTCATGGATGCCAAAAAATGTGAGGAGTCGGGCTTTATGGGGTATCTGAGTAAGCCGGTACGCAAGGAAAAACTGTTTCAGATGATCGGCAGGATTCTGGGATCCGCAGAAGAGAAGAGAGATCAGGTTACCCTTGAAGATGAAAATATTTTCACCCAGTATTCCGTTCTTGAAGACTTGAAGCATGGAATGCAAATTCTTCTGGTTGAGGATAATCTGGTCAACCAGAAACTTGCATTGCTGATGCTTCAAAAAGCCGGATACAAAGTAGAAATCGCCAACAACGGCAAGGAAGCTGTTGATAGATTTCTAGCAACCCCCGAGGATTATGACCTGATTCTCATGGATATTCAGATGCCGGTCATGGACGGCCTGGAGGCATCAAGGATTATCCGTGCATCCGGGAGTGAAATCCCCATCGTTGCGATGACTGCCCATGCGATGACAGGCGATCGTGAAAAATGCCTTGAAGCCGGCATGAACGATTACATGACCAAGCCGATTAAAAGGGATATTGTTTTTGCGACACTGGGCAAATGGGTATTCCCCAAGGACACCCACCATGCCGACCAATGATGTTCTCTTGGTTTTTCATCCCGGAAAAGCGGAGGAATAATCATTGAAAAAGCACGAAGTTTTTTAAATTTGTGTTTTTCTGTCAGAAGAACTACTATTTAACTATAGTTCAAATAAGCTTTAATCCCTTCATATGGGAGGTGAACCATGGTAGTAGATCCCGCAAACCTTAATACCGTTTCCACAACCACCAGGGAACAACGCCTGACCACGGCCGAAGAAGCAGGCGCAACCGCAGAAAAGACTGAAAGTCGGGCGGATACTAGTCAGACCAGCGAGGTAGGTGCTGCAGTAGTGACAACATTGTCGGCCGCTTCAACGGAAAGCAACAGACCGGTTGCTCCAGCGGACCAGGGCGCTGACCTTAATCGGACCCGCAACGTCACCGATGAAAACAGGACCCGGGATAATCGTTCAGTTGAGGACCAGGGAGCGCGTAGCGGACGTCAGTCCAGAGTGGATGTCGTAATCTGAAAATTGTTTTTTCGCATGTGGAATTTTATCTTCGGAATTCTCCGATCAGCCAGGATCTGTCCATCATTCGCCCGCATTATCCAGAAACATCTCAGGAAAATTAATGTATTCCCTTACCTCTTAGTCTTCATTTTGCTTGAGATCTTGCAGTTGTAAAAACACCGGTGAGAAAAAAAGGCTGGATTTCGGGTTGCAGCGAGGTTTCAACATGTTCGTCTAAAGTATGCAATTGCCCGATTGTATAGCAGTGCATAATGGAAACATTTAAAAGAAGTTACAGGTTTTTTACCCCCAGCAGTTTAATGAGTTCCTCGGCGATAAGGGGCGCAACGGAATAAACATCAAGAAGCGAGTCGCTTTTGACATTCGGATAAGTGTCCGAGCCGATGATTCTGCCGATCCCCGCTTCCTGAATCCGCTTTCTTGCGTCACCACACAGCACCAGATGAGTTGCCATGATCATGGTTTCGAGAGCGCCGGCCTGCAGGCAGCGTTCCGCAGTCTGGATGATCGAGCCGCCGGTACGGATCATGTCATCACAGATTATCGCAGTTTTTCCCTTCACAACGCTTGATACCTGCCGAACCATGGTCTGATCTGTGTCGAACCGGTCCTTGTCGGCGGCGGTATGGGGTAGGCCAAGCATACTGGCCAGCCCTGCCACCCATTTGCTGCGGCCGTAATCCGGGGAAACCAGCACAATGTCTTTGTTACCGATAGTTTTTATTTTGTCGACGATAAGTTTATCGGTTTGGAGATGTTTGGTGCGTATTTTTCCTGAATGGGCATGTAAGACGGCCTCGGAATGCAGATCAATAAACCCGACAAAGGTCGGATTGGACCTGAATATTTGTCTAGTTCTGGTAATCCCTTTGGGGATTTCACCTGAGCCTGATTTGGCTCGCTCCATAGTCGAATATCCGAGAAAAGGAATAATGACATTGACTGAATCCGCCCGCCAGTAGTGGCTGCCGTCTATAAGGTCGATAACTTCCTGATGCGCAGTGTCATCAGGGGTGCTGCCGATAATGACCACATCCCTGCCCGCCATTTTAAGGGGAAAAGCGTGGTATACTTCCTTGTCCTGGAATTGTTTCAGGATTACCTCGGTATATGGTATGTCCAGTGATTCCGATACTTTTCTGGCCAGATCCGCGGATGCCCGATTGGAAATGATCACCAGGTTGTCAGGGGTTGTGGTTTTCATAGATGTCTCGCTTGTTTTTTTCCCTTCTATTCTGCTATAATAAAAGGTGTCGTAATAATTTAATGGGCTCTCCCATGAGACCCTTTATGTATTCGAAATTTGGACTGATTTCCATGATAATAATGTTCGGATAAAATAGAAAGAGACTTTCGACTAATTAGATTCATGGCCGACGTTGTATTGAGTAAAACAGGAGAAATGAAATGTATCGCGAATTAAATGAATCCTGGAAATTTATCGGAAGATTTTTTTATATTCTTTATCTTGCCTGTTCTGCAAGTGTCTGGATTTTACTGGTTATCGGCTTTGTGCATTCCCGCGGAGATTTTTTGGTCGGCGCTGCCCTCATGGCTTTTCTTGCCGCATCCCTTAAACTCTATGGAAGCACGTATCTTGATTTTACCAGACTTGCGGAATCTTTCCCCTTTGAATCGCAACAGGATCTACTCCCCCGGACAGTCCGTGATGAGGCTGAAGGACTTTTCAAGAATTTTTCAGCAGAGCATTCTCAATGGCAGTATCGCCAGGAATTGAGAATGCGTCTTGCCGAACTCGTGAAAAAAGAACCACTCCTCCTGGGTATCTATTCTGAAGAAATATATTCCGTCCATCCGAATTTGATCGCTAAAATGAAAGTCTAGGTCAGCAAGGCTTATTCAGTCGATTTTCCCCCCCACATCAAAACCCCAATTCCTTCAAGAATCGCGGATCTTTTGTCCAGTCTTTCTGGACCTTGACCCAGAGTTTAAGCATGACTTTTGATGCCAGGAGAATTTCAATATCCTCGCGGGCGGCTTTGCCGATCTGTTTGAGTTTGGAACCTCCCTTACCGATGACAATGCCTTTCTGTGATTTTTTTTCGACATAGATTGTTGCGTCGATGGTAACCAGGTTCCGGGACTCTTCTTCCTGGAACATGTCAATGGTCACAGCGGTGGAGTAAGGTATTTCCTGGCCGGTCAAGAGAAAGATTTTTTCCCTGATTATTTCAGCGACAATGAACCGTTCGGTGGAGTCGGTGGGAATGTCTTCGGGGTACAGTCTCGGGCCTTCGGGTAAAATTTTAAGGAGTTCATCGATAATCAGGCCGGTACCGTCATTGTGAAGTGCTGAGACCGGCAGCATTGAAGTAAACGGGTAAATCTCTTTATAGGTGGTGAGCAGGGGAAGGAGGAGGCCTTTTTCCAGCTTGTCGATTTTATTGATCAGCAGAATGGCCGGTTTTGTGACTTTTTCCAGGAATCGGGTAGGGGATGTCGAAGTTTTTTTGGGCAGAGGAAAAGTCGCATCTATCATGAAGAGGATGACGTCCACTTCACTTAATGAGTCCATGGCGATTTTTACCATCTCAAGATTGAGAGGACTATGGGCGGTGTGCAGTCCGGGAGTATCCATCAGGATAATCTGATACCCCGGGTCATTTAAAATTCCCAGGATGCGGTTCCTTGTGGTTTGCGGCTTCGGCGAAACGATGGATATCTTCTGGCCCATGAGGGCATTGAGTAATGTGGATTTGCCGACATTAGGCGGACCCACCAGCGCAACTACACCTGATTTTATTGTTTCGGTATGGGAGTTATTTATGGTCATAGAAATCGTCGTGAATTAGTTATTATTTTGATCGTTGTCATAATGCATACCAGTTTTCTCGTATCAGGGTGATGTCTTTTCCCTGTCAATATTGTGCAGTTTTTTGTTGGGATGAAAAGCTATTTTATCCTTTTTTGCTGAGATGCACACGGGAATTTGGTGACAAAACATTTTATTGTTGTAACATCGAGCCACTCTTTTTTAGAGTTTTATTCATGCCATCAGTATTGATTTCCATAGTTCCGGCAGCATCTGTAAAACCCAATTCAAGGTCTCCCGCATGTCCCTGGCAGGAAAAATTATAGAATACATTGAACATGGCAAGATGATTTGCGCAATAGTCTTGAAAGACAGCAGCAATAAACTGCAGCTCTTAAATAAGAACGGCCGCGACGTAAGCCTCTCTGCCGCACGGGTGGTATATCATTCAGACAAGGCATATTCCCTGAATATGACCAGGGATGAGATGATCCGCCAACTTCAGGAAATCGCCCAAAAACGTCTGGAGATGATGGCGAAAGTAGATCTTGAAGAAATTTGGTCCCTTGCCGTTGAAGAGAAAAACGACGCTTTTGATCCAAGGTTTTTGACTGAACTGAGTTTTGGTGAACGTGCCAGCGATGATCACGTAGCTGCTTTTTTGCGCTGTATATTCATCGATAAACTGTTTTTTAAATTCAGGGAAGGCATGATAATTGTCCACTCCCGGGAGATTGTTGAACAACTGCAGCTCAAAGCTGATAAAGAAAAACAGCAGGATGCATTGCTTGACAGCGGGGCGCGGATGCTGCGCGGCCTTTTTGAAGGGAAGGCGAATGACCAGGAAAGCTGGCCTGAAAAAGAGCGTTGCCTGGATTTGCTTAAGGATTTCTATCTGTTCGGCAATGAGGCAAAGGAAAGTGATCTGGCGCGCGAGCTTTTGAAGCGCGCAGGTCTTAACAATCCCCACGATGTCTATTATCTGCTGGTAAATGCCGGGATATGGGAAGCAAACGAGAATATTCCATTGCTGCGCTATGAAATACCCTGCGAATTTTCCGATGAGGCCCTGCAGAGCATCGCTGATTGTGTGGTTCGGCAGGATCAACTGCTAGCCGAAGCGTCGAGAAAGGACCTGCGGCATCTCAACCTGTTTACCATAGACGGTGCGGAAACCAGGGATTTTGATGACGCGCTTCATATCGAACAAAAGGCTGACAATTTTCTGGTGGGAATTCATATCGCTGATGTGGCGCATTTTATCAAACCCGGCAGCCCGCTTTTTGAAGAGGCATTAAAACGCATTACTTCATTGTATTTTCCGGAAAGCCGTGTGCCCATGCTGCCAGGGGCGATTTCCGAAGACCTTTGCAGTCTTAAACGTGGTGAGTCCCGGGCAGCAATGAGTTTTATGGTTTTATTGTCCAAAGAAGGCGAGATGCTGGATTTCGATATAATCTCAAGTATTGTGTCGGTGAAAAGGCAGCTCAGTTATCCGGAAGCAGACGGACTCATGGATACTGATCCGGCATTGAAAAGTCTTTCGCTGCTTGCCAATAAACTCCGGCAGAGAAGACTTGCTGCCGGGGCGTTGCTGCTGCCCATCCCTGATGTGGTGATCAGTGTTAATGAGGATGAGGTGGATATCCGGCTTGCTGAGGTCGATACCCCTTCGAGGTCGCTGATCGCCGAGTTCATGGTGCTGGCCAACTCAATCGGCGCGCAGTTTGTTTCCGACCGGCAGGTGCACGGGTTGTTCAGGGCGCAGAAAGAGCCGCGGCAAAGATTAATCCAGGGATATGAAAAAGACCTGTATACGATTTATCGACAGAGAAAATATCTGTCGCCGGCAAAAATGCTGACTACTCCGGAGCCGCACAGTTGCGTCGGTGTTATGCAATATACCACGGTCACCTCACCGATCAGAAGGTTTCTGGATCTGGTCATGCAGCACCAGATCAGCGCCTTGTTGCAAGGGAAAGGAGAGTTGTTTCCAGACAATGATCTGAAGGATTTTTCACGGGCCATCCAGGCAACACAGACCAAGGTGAATCTGGTCAGACAACTGCGGCATCGCTACTGGCTTTATAAGTATTATGAGAAATTTGTCGGCAGCAGGGTGGATGCCATGGTTATTGATTCGGGACCGCGGCGCGTTCAGGTTCTGCTTCTCGACACGCTGCTTGAAGGAAGTCTTCCGGCCAATCAAGGGGTACATCCGGATTTCAGGGATATTCTTTCTGTGAGAATTGCCAAGGTCAGTGCCTTGGACGATGACCTGCGCCTTGAATGGTGATTTGAGAAGCGAGTGAATAGTGACGAGTAAATAGTGAATAGTGAAAAGTTGGGAGAAACGTTGTTGACAGGTGCGATGGGAGCATTAAGCTCAGCACTCAGCACTCAGCACTCAGCACTCAGCACTCAGCACTCATCACTCCTCACTTATCAGTCATAGATGATCGAGGTATACGAGGAGAGTTTTTCTTCGGTCTCAGGATCCAGCTGGTCCGCGACTTCATGAATAAAATATTCTTTGCCGCATTTGCTGCATTTCATTCTTACTCTGCGGCAGCTTCTTGCCACCTGGAGTTCGCCTTTACACTCTTTGCATTGCATGATTTTCTTATGAACCCTGATGGATTTGTCTGAATACTTTGTGCTGCCGGGAACCGGATCAAGCTAGGAGCTCTTCTCTGGTGAAAATACTCTTGAGCGTGTAACCCTTTTCGGCAAGGGCCTCGGCGCCCCCTTCCTGCCGATCGACAACGGTGATTACCAGACCGACTTTATATCCCTGTGCTTCAACTCGATCAATGACCTTAATCAAGGTTCCGCCTGAAGTGACAACATCTTCAAGAAGGGCCACTGAAATCCCTTGGGGCATGTTGCTTCTGCCCTCAATATAATCTTCGGTGCCGTGTTTTTTGGATTCTTTCCTGACGATGAATGCCGGGATGGGGGTTTTCTCCAGATAGCTGACTAATGAAGCTGCGGTAACCAGGGGGTCGGCTCCCAGAGTCATGCCGCCCACGGCGTCAATTGGTGACGGGTTTTCCTTGATCAGAGAAAATATCAGTTTGCCGCAGAGATAGGCGCCTTCAGCGGAAAGGGTGGTCTGCTTGCCGTCGATGTAAAAATCAGATTCCCTGCCGGATGAGAGTTTGAAGGTTCCTTTGCGGTAGGATTTTTCAAGGAGCAGTTCTTTTAAACGTTGTCGGTCGTCCACGGGGATTCCTTGTAATTATTTTGTGAGTTTCGAGAAAATGTTGAGGTTTGCCTTTTTGTCGATTTTCGGGACAATCAGTCCGTCCTTGGATGTCATGACCACCATGACCCCGGGGCCATGACCGGCAAGAACACAGTCTGAGTGTACGACAATACCGATGACAATGCCACCGGTTTTATAAATCCTGCCGTAAGTCGCATCCGCATCGGTGATGGCGATGAAATCACCGAGCTTCAGGCCGTCAAGGCCATGTTCGCTGACAGTGGGCTGGTCAAATAACTGTATGTCATAATCGCCGCTGTGGCTGTGGGTTGAACCAATCCCTGAGCCCATGATCTTTGCCGGGACCGTGTGGGTCACCGGAATTTGAATCCTGCCTTTGCCGAGGTCTTTAATCTTCATGGCTTCAAGAAGCGCCGGATCCAGGTTCATTATTTTGATGGAAGGATAATCCAGGATCTGCAGGCCGCAGCCGAAGGCTTTGATCTGGATTTTATCGCCGATCACCAGTTGCTCAAGGACTTCGGGCTCAAAATCAATCAGTACATGTTCGATGCCGCCGTGTTTGCCGGTGACCATGCCGATTTTCCCTTTGGCATCTCCGGTTGCCACGGTAGCGGTGTTGCCGGCGCAGGAAAAGATATTCAGAGCGCGGTTCGGTCCGGGCTGCCCCTGGAACTGAGTAAAATTGCTGATACTCACTCCCGGCTCAACGTGATCCGCAAAAAGGCCGCAGGCCGGGTCACCGATTCGTACATTATAGGTGATGCCGCCGACGCCTGGGTAGACATCAGAATGACCGTCAGGGTTTATTCTGTAAGGGTTTACGCCGCCGAGGGGGGACGTAATTTCACCGATGACTGACTGGCGGATCAATTTGTCCTTGTTGGTTCTTAACATCAAATTTCTCCATTTTGAAAGGCCCTGATGATTCGGACCCATTACATTTTTTTGTTGGCAATTGTATACAGATTTCTTTGCAAAGTGGCAAGGGTTGTTTAGTATTTGATAAAAAGTGATTTTCGCCTTCACCGAACCTGCTGTGTCATCTGTTGTCCAGCATGCCAGAGTATAGCTGAACAATATCTTCCTTGCATCTTCAGTAAATGCAAAAATCTCTCAACTTGGTTATAAGTTGACTGTATCCGCATATTTTATTTCAAAATTACAACGAAGGAACATTTGATGTCTTTATCCAACAAGCCCACAGAGATCGCCCTGTTGCTGAAGAGTATTTTTAAGGACAGGGGGTGGCGTGACCGGGTTGATCTGCATGGTGTATTCGGTTTCTGGAAGGATGTCGTTGGCAAGGAGGTGGCCGAGCATGCCGAGCCGTATCTGATTCGTGGAACAACCTTGTGGGTGAATGTAACGGACTCGGTCTGGATGCAGCAGCTTGTCTATGAAAAAACCATGATCCTTGAGCAGGTGAATCAACGACTTGACGGGAAAACAGATCTCACCGATATCAGGTTTTCACTCACCGACAGACTCCATTCGGAAACTCCGCCTGAAAAACTTCCGGAGAGAAAAAAACAGCCGGATAAAAAGCGTCTTACTGAGATTGAGCAGATGCTTGCGATGATTGATGACGAGGATATGAAAAAAACAATGCGTCGTTTATGGGTCCGTTTTGAGACTTCCGGTAAGGAATAGTTAATTGATGAATATCTATGCCGATTTATCTTCAAGCAGCCGCAGATGCAGATAATGTTTCAGTTGTTCCAGGTCGGTGTTCTGCTCGGTAAAGTACACCCCCATGAGCCGCTGGTCCTTGCTGCGTTCGGCAACCCAGGCAACCCGGGCCTGGGTGATATTGATCTTGTGTTCAAGGTCGGAATAGCGCAGGCAGAGCGATAGTGAAAGGGGCTTCAATATATCATCTTTTTTTATGCTGCTACTGAAGTTTCCTACCAGTCTTGCGCCGTCAAGGGTGACATCGAGTACTCTGCAGGTTATCAGCCTTTGTTTGCCATCGGGGATGAAGGTAGCTCTGGAGTTGCCTGGAGTTGTCAGGCGAGGGTGTTTGCGGCGTTGAATTTCAAATATTTCCGAGGGCAGAGATGCGGTAATATTTTTCCGGTCATTGTTCAGGACAAGGCTTTTAAAACCCCGCATCAGCTGGTTTACCCGCTTGTAAAACAGGAAACACTCGCCCGGGTTGATACCGAAGGCATTCCTTTTCGTAAGTTTGATGCATGATCCGGAGTCGTCTGGTTCAATGGCACTGAGGAATACAACCTGATTGGGAGCGGTTTTCTGGCAGAAATTCAGGCGGGTTTGATCATCAATAAGTAAGTTGATTTCTTGAGTGATTGTTTCAGGAGATTCTGCCCAGACTCGACGCATGATGGAATGAATTTACCTGTTGAGGGTAAGTGTCTTAATCATTAGGATCAGCCGTTCATAATTGTTGAAAAATCTACTTATTTCTACTGGGTGCATTTCTTTTTGTCAAGCTGTTGGTGATGCTGTACTCTACAGGTGTATAGGATTATTCAACCTGCAGATTGTGCCATGCAAAAATGGGAATGACTGATTATGGGAAAAACACTGACTGAAAAAATCCTGATCGGTGTGGCTGTTGCCGGCAGTATTGTGTTTCTGGCAAGGAGTCTCCGTTTGCTTGCCGCCGGGATGGAGCTGATCGTAACGTATCAAAAGCGCAAAACAAATAAGGCAATTGCATCCGAAAACCCTTGTCTGAGTGATACAGGATCAAAATAGTTTTTCAGAATCGAGCAGAATAGTCACCGGGCCGTTGTTGGTCAGCGACACATGCATCATCGCCTGGAATTCACCGGTTGCGGTGTTGATCCCCATTTCTTGAACCTGCCTGGTGAAGAACTCATATAAATGCTTAGCTTTTTCCGGGGGTGCGGCCTTGGAATAAGATGGTCGTCTGCCTTTGCGGCAATCGCCGAAAAGGGTGAACTGCGAAACGATCAGGACTGAACCGCCGACGTCCTGGACCGACCGGTTCATCAGACCGTTTTCATCCTGAAATATCCGCAGGTGGATTATCTTTTCCGCCAGGTAGGCGGCATCCTTTTCCGAATCGTTTTGATTCACGCCCAGAAGGACAAGAAGCCCTTGGCCGATTTCTCCTGTGGTTTTGTCATTGACAGTGACTTTTGCTTTGCTGACTAATTGGACGACTGCTCGCATCAACTCCCTCTTACTAAATCCTGAATCCATGACTACAAGTCATTACCCCTGAACAAGTCAAAGGTAGTACTTGGGTTTTGAGTGAGGGGTATATCTTGAATGATTTCATCCATTCCTCCTCACTCCTCACTGATCTACATAAGTTTCCTGTCATAAACTGGAGTATCGCCATGGCGGCGATGGTTGCGGTTTCGGCCCGCAGTATACGCGGTCCAAGGGTTACGGAGCTGAAGCCGTTTTGGGTGGCAAGCGCAACTTCATCTTTTCTGAAACCGCCTTCAGGGCCGATGAGAAACAGTAAAGAATTCTGAGGATTCATGCTTTCAAGG
>JAHJJF010000087.1 GCA_018823135.1 Pseudomonadota bacterium | reverse complement strand
TATTGAAAATGCCATGAAGGTTGCCGATTATCTTCAGAACCACCAGAAAACCACCTGGGTGAAATATCCCGGGCTCAAGGACAACCCATCCTATCCCACTGCAAAAAAACAGTTTGCCGGCAAGGGCTTCGGCGGACTCATTGCCTTTGGATTAAAAGATCAACAGGCATGCTTCAAATTCATCAACAACCTGAAAATGATCTACCATCTGGCCAATCTCGGTGATTGCAAGTCCCTGGTCATCCACCCGTATTCATCGCAGTACGTGGCTTTTCCGGAACCAATCCGGCAGCTCCTTTCCATCACCCCGGATCTGGTAAGATTATCCGTGGGCATTGAAGGGGTGGAAGACATCATTGCCGATATCGAACAAGCCCTGGAAACTGTATCCTGAAGATGAGCGAATATGCTGAATCAGATACAAACGGTGCGTCCGTTGGCATGGTGGAAAAACAATTCTTCACCTTTGCCGATGCATTTGCCCCCATGCGCCTTGAAAGCGGCGTTTCTTTCGGCCCGGTAACCCTGGCCTATGAAACACTGGGCACGCTGACACCGGAAAAGGACAATGCTATTCTGATCCTCCATGCCCTTTCCGGGGATTCCCATATGGCCGGCTATTACCGCCCCGAAGATTCCAAGCCGGGCTGGTGGGATCTGATGATCGGACCGGGCAAGGGTATCGACACCGACAAATATTTTGTAATCTGCGCCAATATCCTCGGAAGCTGCATGGGATCCACCGGCCCTTCTTCCCTTAACCCTACAACCGGCAAACCATACGGCCTTGATTTTCCAGTGGTCACCGTCGGCGACATGGTCACCGCCCAAAAGGCTTTGATCGACCATCTTGGCATCAGCAAACTGTGTTCAGTAATCGGCGGCTCCATCGGCGGCATGCAGGTCCTGGAATGGACCCTGCGTTATCCGGATATGGTAAAATCCGCAGTCCCCCTTGCGACAACCGCCAGGCATTCGGCCCTTGCCATCGCCTTCAACGAAATCTCCCGGCAGTCGATCATGGCTGACCCCAACTGGAACAAGGGCAATTATTACGGCGGCAACAAACCGGACCTGGGCCTTGCCGTTGCCCGGATGATCGGCCATGTCACGTATCTGTCCGACGAATCCATGCGCCGCAAATTCGGCAGGCGGCTGCAAGATAAAAGCGATTTTTCCTTTCATTTCGATGCGGATTTCCAGGTTGAAAGCTATCTCCGCTACCAGGGGAAAAAATTCGTCGAACGCTTTGACGCCAACTCTTTTCTCTATATCACCAAGGCAGCTGATTATTTTGACCTGGAAAACCAGCATGGTGGCGGTTCTACGTCCAAGGCCTTTGCAAAGGCCAAGGCAAAATTCCTCATCGTCTCATTCACCTCGGACTGGCTTTACCCGACATATCAGTCAAAGGCCCTGGTCCAGGCAATGAAAAAAAACAGTCTCGACGTAAGTTTCTGCGAGATCGAAGCCGAATGGGGCCATGACGCATTCCTGCTTCCCAATGATCGGTTGAGCAATTTACTCAAAGGCTTTCTGGAGCGCATTTCCCATGAAAAGTAATCCCAAAGAGATGCGCTTTGACCTGAAACTGATTGCTTCCTGGATTGAACCGGGGGCCAAAGTCCTTGATCTTGGATGCGGCGAGGGGGACCTGCTGTTATATCTTCGGGAACAGAAAAAGGTCTGCGGCACAGGCATTGAACAGGATGAGGCCGAGGTTGCCGAGTGCATTGCCAAAGGCCTGTCGGTTCTTCAGGGCGACCTCAATCAGGAGATACATGATTATCCAAAAAAAGCTTTTGATTATGTGATACTCAGCCAGACCCTGCAGCAGGTGTATGAACCGGATATTCTGATCAGCGGCCTGTTGCGGATCGGCAAAAAGGTGATTGTCAGCTTCCCGAATTTCAGCCACTGGTCAATTCGCCTGCAGATTCTGCTCACCGGCTACGCCCCGAAAAATCAGCAGCTGCCCTATGACTGGTACAACACCCCGAACATCCGGGTTATCACCATGAAGGATTTCAGGAAATTTACCAGAAAACTCGGATACAAAATAATTAAAGAGACAGCGATCAACACCCACTATCAGGACCGGCATGGCAGCATCATAAAATTCCTGCCCAACCTCTTCGCCACATACGGCATATTCATGATAGAGAAATAATGCATTCCGGCCATAAAGGAAACACCCATGAAAAAAAAGAAAATTGACCCCTTGAAGATAATCACCAAATCCAGCGCAACCCCCAATCAATACCGGGAATTACCGCCCGTCGTCAAAAAAATAGCCGAATCATGGAATAAAAAAGAATACTGCGACCACGTCGGCGCCATCCCGATGCCCTCCCATGAGTCGGTGATCACTATCCTCAGCCACATCCGCCGGATCCTTTTTCCGGGATATTTTTCCCAGACCACCATCAATGCCGACAACCTGGAGTATTATCTCGGCCAGGAAATCAATATCCTTTTCGAGGACCTGTCACGGCAGATCCTCCTTGCATACCAATACAACTGTCTCAGCAATAATGACGCCTGCGAACACTGCGCTGACCGGGGTCAGGATCCTGCACTGAAATTCATCCAGCAATTGCCAATCATCAAAGAGCTGCTGAAAACCGATATCTTGGCTGCAATCACCGGCGACCCGGCGGCTAAAAGCCAGGATGAGGTAATTTTCAGTTATCCGGGCCTGCAGGCCATCACAACCTATCGGGTTGCCAATGCCCTCTATAAGCTCGGAGTGCCGTTCATTCCCCGGATTATGACCGAGCACGCCCACAGCCGAACAGGAATAGACATTCATCCCGGGGCAACCATCGGCGAAAGTTTTTTCATCGACCACGGCACCGGGGTGGTCATCGGCGAAACCACTGAAATCGGCAACCGCGTCAGGCTCTATCAGGGCGTAACCTTGGGGGCGCTGTCTCTGCCCCATGATGCCGGAGAAAAATGGCGCAACAAAAAAAGACATCCCACCATTGAGGATGACGTGATCATTTATGCAAACACAACAGTTCTGGGCGGCGACACGGTAATCGGCGCCCGCTCGATTGTCGGCGGCAATATCTGGCTTACTGAAAGCGTGCCGCCGGACACAAAAGTATTGCTCAAAAGACCTGAACTCATCTATTCGGGTAACGGCAAAAAGAAATAATTTTGCACAAACAGACTGATAATCGCAGAGTTTCTCAAATGATCTGCTAAAGTTCTTTGGAGGAAATTTACAATGACAACATTACATCAGAATGTCACCAAAATCGTCGGCCACACTCCGCTCATCAGACTGAACCGCATCGCTGCAGGGCTTGGCGCCGAGGTCTATGCGAAACTTGAATTCCAGAATCCCCTGGCAAGTGTCAAAGACCGGATCGGCCTGGCAATGATCGAGGCCGGCGAGGCAGACGGCAGCATCTCCGCCGAAACAACGATCATTGAGCCCACCAGCGGCAACACCGGAATCGCTCTGGCCTTTGTCTGCGCCGCAAAGGGCTATAAGCTTGTCCTCACCATGCCGGACACCATGAGCCTGGAAAGACGAACCCTGCTGAAACATTTCGGCGCCGAACTTATTCTCACCCCGGGTGCAGAGGGCATGAAAGGCGCAATCAACAAAGCCAGGGAACTGGTAGCTGCAACCCCGGGAGCATTCATGCCCAATCAGTTTGCCAATCCTGCCAATCCGGAAATTCATCGAAAAACCACCGCAGAAGAAATATGGCAGGACACCGGCGGCCGGGTTGATATCTTTGTTGCAGGCGTCGGCACCGGTGGAACAATCACCGGGGTTTCCGAAGTGCTAAAGGGCAGGAAACCAGCTTTTAAGGCAATAGCCGTTGAGCCTGCTGCTTCGCCGGTCCTTTCAGGAGGCAAACCCGGCCCTCATAAAATACAGGGAATCGGCGCCGGTTTTGTCCCGGAGGTGCTCAATACCGAAATTATCGACGAGGTTATCACCGTAACCAATGATGACGCCATTTCAACTGCAAGAAAAATTGCCAGAGACGAAGGAATTCTTTGCGGCATCTCTTCCGGAGCTGCTGCCTGGGCTGCGCTTCAGGTTGCGGCACGCCCGGAAAACAACGGCAAGATGATCGTTTTTATTCTTCCAGATACCGGCGAGCGTTATCTGAGTACTGACCTTATTGCAAAGGAATAACCAGGGGCCTGTCCATAAATGTAGTTTTCTGGACAGAGCTGTTAGCGGTTAGCTCATAGCTGTTAGCTTAACGCGAGGATTTACTGATTCTTTTTTCTAAAAGATAACCGCTTTTGAAATATATGGACAGACACTGTCCTTGCCAGCATTCTCCCCAATTCTTGATATATCTGTTTCATTAATGATATATTACTTGATTATGTTTTCAGTTCGAATCTCAAAAGCCGTGTCGTTTCATGATATCCTTGCGGCTCATGTGCTTCGGCTGATCCGAACTTCTTCGCTGGACGACGAAATCACGCATCGTGCGTGTTCGTCGATGCGTGACTTCCTGTCACGCCCCCTTCGGGCCTGATCACTTCGAAATTCGGGCCGGGCGCAAGTGGCCGCAAGGATATCTTAAAACGGCTGAGAATTCTTAAAAACCAGATAATGATATAACCCCTAACTATTCACTGTTTACTCGTCACCATTTACTCTTTACCCGTCACTCTCAACTTTGGAATATCAATGGGAAAAATACTGTCACTGAATATCAGTACGAAAAAAGGCACCGGCAAAAAACCGGTTGAAACCATTGCGGTTCGCCCGGACCACGGCATGCAGGGAGATGCTCATGCCGGGGACTGGCACCGGCAGATCAGCCTTCTTGCCATGGAAAGCATCAATAAAATGATAGAAAAAGGGCTCGAACTTGTTCCGGGGGATTTTGCCGAGAATATCACTACCCAAGGCCTTGATGTCGCATCACTTCCAGTCGGCACACGGCTTGTATCAGACAGTGTGGAACTTGAAATCACCCAGATCGGCAAGAAATGTCACAGCAAATGTGATATTTTCGCTAAGGTGGGCGACTGCATCATGCCCAGAGAAGGGGTCTTTGCCAAGGTGATCACAGCGGGGACTTTGACGAAAAACGCTAAGATATCGATCAAGGAGTGAAAGGGCAGCCCATAAATTCGAAAATGCCACAATTTTAATTTATCAGCGCCGGATTACGACTAACAGTACTAATCATGGGATATCACCAAGGCCAGTCACCCGACCCAAGCCATAAGCGATTACAGGGTGCGGCAGATGCGCGAAAGCGGTTTTGTCCGCTATACAACCAGTATGCGGACAGACCGCTGACAAAGCAGATGCTGTGCCATGTAATCGCTTACGAAGAACAGACCCTGTTTCTGCCCTGAACCTTGGCGGCATAGAGAAACTCATCCGCCTTTGAAACCAGCCCTTCAAAAGAACCGGCATCTGGTCCATATGTTGCGACCCCAAAGCTTGCGGTCAACCGGATATCATGATTTTCATGGCAGCATTTGGCGCTTTCAATGTCCCGACGCATATTCTCGGCAATTTCCAGTGCCTTGCGTTTATCGGTGTTAAGGAGCAGGACGGCAAACTCTTCGCCGCCGTAACGCGCCACCACATCGCTTTTGCGATGATTATGATTGATCAGATCCCCGAACCAGATCAGCACCTCATCCCCTACCGGGTGCCCAAAAGTATCATTCACCCTTTTAAAATGATCAACATCGCACATTATCAGGCTCAGTTTGCCATCATACCTTTTGGCCCGGTCCACTTCATCCAGCAGGCGCTCATTAAAGTACCTGCGGTTGTGAAGCCCGGTAAGTTCATCTCGGATCGCGTCACTCAAGGTCCTCATATAGGTCTTTGAATTATTAATTGCAACGCCTACCGAGTGCGCAATAATCGAAAGTGCGGCAATAGTCTCCTTACCGATCTTTTTCATGGATGACGAATTGTCAACCAGGAGAACCCCCTCCACCGCCTCGGCATCCTGGTTGGCGAAAATCGGGCATTTCATGCATTCCCTTGACTTTGCCTGCTGCGAAACTTCAATACCGCCGCTGCATTGCGTTCCCGACACCATCCAGCACCGCAACCATTTCTTGCCATATGCAGGACAATTGACCGCCTGACATTTTTTCACCTTCCAGCAGGGAATCCTTTTTTTATTGATTACCGGAATTAATGCAAATTCCTTGAGGCCGAGCTGCTCCTGGTATTGATCCCCTGTCACTTCTGCCTGCCAGACAGGGAAACCTGAAATCAACGGCCTGGAAAACAGGCAATCCTCCTTCACTGAAATCTTCAGGGATTCAATGATTCCATCACTGAATCCCTTGGACAATTTCCCCTGCAGTATTCCCCTCTTATGCTTAACAAAAAAAAGCGCGATGCGGTCAAATGAAAACATTTCATCAACAAGTTCAATAAAACGCTCTTCCACATTATCTATATCAAGGTCTTCATAAATCAGGCCAAGCATCTCGATCAGCGAGAAATCCTGCGAATCCAACGATTCATCACTGCCTGATTTCAACGTATCTGCAAATAATCCGAACATAGTTACCCAAAACCTCTCTAGAATCATGTTACTCAACAACAAAAAACAGCAGAACTAAATGAAACGTTTAGTTTTTTTGACCACACAAATACTACCACTCTTTGTGTATGCCACAAAGAGGAAGCAAATAATAAAATTGCAAACCTTTTCTGCCTAAACGCCCAAAAAATCGACATTAATGCTCAACTTACATTGAAAAGTCAAGGCAAAAATCTACGCATACCGTCTCTGGTCATGGGCCAGGTGATGAAATATCAAGGCTTCCAGGGCCTCTGCCTATCAGGTCCAAACAACGTAATCCATCTCCGTGATTCTGGTTGACAAAGAACTCTTGATCATATAGAAATTGGGGCGGCTTTCTTCTATACTGGAGAAACCAACAACATATATCGCAAGAAAATATGCTTCCCGCAAAACAAGGGCGCAACGCAAAACTATCTCGACCAAGGAAAGCCTTTTTTAGTGATAATTCCTGTCTCTTGAAATAAAGTACCATATCCTGCAGAAGTTATACAAAACAACAATCAGTCATTATTTTTATCTAAAGGAATAATTCCATGAAAAGTCTGGACACGAAGCGCATACTGGTTACCGGCGGCGCCGGATTTCTCGGTTCCCATCTCTGCGAGCGCCTTCTCAAAGACGGCCATGACGTCCTGTGCGTTGATAATTATTTCACCGGCACCAAGAATAACATCATTCACCTGCTGGACAACCCGCATTTCGAACTCATGCGCCACGATGTAACCTTTCCCCTCTATATCGAAGTGGACGAGATTTACAATCTCGCCTGCCCGGCGTCTCCCATCCATTATCAGCATGACCCGGTGCAGACCACCAAGACCAGCGTCCACGGCGCAATCAATATGCTCGGCCTTGCCAAGCGGGTCAAGGCAAAGATCTTCCAGGCTTCAACCAGCGAGGTTTATGGTGATCCGGAAATACATCCGCAGCCGGAAAGCTACTGGGGAAGAGTAAACCCCACAGGTATCCGCTCCTGTTACGATGAAGGCAAACGATGCGCCGAAACATTGTTTTTTGACTATCGTCGCCAGCACAACCTGCGGATCAAAGTAGCGCGCATTTTCAATACATACGGCCCCAGGATGCACCCCAACGACGGCCGGGTGGTATCGAATTTCATCATGCAGGCGCTGCACAACAAGCCGATAACGATATACGGCGATGGCTCGCAATCCCGATCATTCTGTTATGTCGATGATCTGATCAATCTCTTTGTCCTGTTCATGGATTCGGATGATGACTTCACCGGCCCGATGAACACAGGAAATCCCGGAGAATTTACCATCCTGGAGTTGGCGGAAAAAGTAATCAGCCTCACCGGTTCCAAATCGGAAATTGTTTTTGAGCCCCTGCCATCGGACGACCCGAAACAGCGCCGGCCGGATATCAGACTTGCCAAAGAAAAATTCGGTTGGGAGCCCACAATTCAGCTGGAAGAAGGACTCAAGAAGACAATAGGTTATTTTTCAGCTATTTCTGGCTGAGGTATCAAATTGACTTCTGTGTTGCTTGAACAACAGCTCAAGTTCGAAACAAACAACAGGTCCGGTTCAAAAAGACAATAAAGTAATCAAAAAATCTGTGATGGCTGCTATCCCGGAGAATGTGATTTATTCGCTTCTCTCCCCATAGAGCAGAAATTGCTCCAGATAATACGTATGTTCCTGGGTGAGATCAATGAACTTTATGGCAGCTAAATACCGCGCATCCAGGCGTCCGGACCAGATGATCAGACCGTTAAAGATCAGAGAGGGGTCTCTTTTCAGGGTTATCGAAACCTTACTTAAAGGTGGCAACAACTGTTTGGTATTAAACTTAATCCCACCCTTGCCGATATCTATGGTTTGCGACGAATAGCTCTCCTCTCCGTAAACATAGGTTATCGGCTCTTTCACCTCATGACGCCTGTTCAGGCGCTTTTCACGATATTCATTCATAATTATTCCCGGAAAATAAGATTCCCTGCCGATGAACCTCCCCTTGGTAAGCATCGGATAAATATATATTGAGATTACGGCTGGTGCAGCTTATCACGACCATATTTCGTCAATTCCCGATGTTTTGCATATTTAAAAAATGATCCGGCAGCATTCATCAAAGAAATGACCAGGCCATCAAATCCATCAAGAAATCCCTTCTGCAAAAAATATGTTTTACAAAACATCCAGATGCCACGACTTATTGGTTTCAGGGCACCGGTCTGTTTATTCTTTTGATAAAGATCCTCAGCGCCAATGCTGGAATAGCGATCCATCTTATCAATTAATTCAGAATAACTCCGGTAACTTAAATGCACAATTTCAGTATCAAGGGCAGTAATTGGGCCTTGGGCAATCCAGCCTTCATGGACCGCCCTTCCATCAAAAACGCCCTTTCTTTTATCTACTAACCGGAGAACCTGATTGGGCCACCAGCCACAATGCTTAATCCAACGACCATGGAAAAAATTTCTTCGCCGAAAACTGAAGCCACAGACTTTCAAACTCGAATCTTTCAGGACTTGGGCTATTTGGGTTACACTTTCTTGAGGAATCCTTTCGTCGGCATCAAGGATTAAAACCCAATCATGTTTGCACTGGTTTACGGCATATTGTTTTTGATAGGAGAAACCCTGCCAGGGCTCAATAAATACCCTGGCGCCGTAAGATTTTGCAATTTCTACGGTGCGGTCCGTGCTATCAGAATCAACCACAACCAGATCCTCGGCAAAGGATACGCTTTCCAGACAGTCGGCAAGTCTGGCCTCTTCATTCCTGGTAATGATTGCAACGGAAAAGGGAATTTTTCCCGCTTCACCTCTATTCATTCAGTCTCCTTGAAAAAAAACACCACGTTCGACCAGCTAATTCGTCCCATCGAGGCCATGATTGCATAATGCCTCTGGTTGGAGTATTATTTTTTTAATAATAAAGCTGAGTTGAGCCGCTTGTCGGCTCAAACGAAATCTATGCCCTTGCGGTATAATCAGCTGGTTAAAGAGTGTCTTGCCATCTTTCTGTACAGACACTAACTAATCATAATAACTTATATATTTAGAAAATTTTACCCTCATTTTATCACTTTGCCCACACTTAACTTAGCAATTCTTGTCAGAAATTTCATATCCACCGGCGGCTCGGAACGATATGCCTATGAAGTGACCAAGCGATTAGTTCGCAAAGGCCACAAGGTCACCGTTTTTTGCTGGCAGGCGGAAGCTGCTCTGGTGGAAAACATCAACATTATAAAAGTCCCCGGCCCCTATGGGTTTTCCGGTGTGACCCGATTATTTTCCTATATCCGCCAGGTTTCAAAATTACTAGATAATCATAATTTCGATGTCATCCATTCCCATGAAAGGGGATATATTCAGGATTTACTGACCGTTCATTGTTTTTCGTACGCTTCAGGATTAAATCAATATTGCGGCCTCCGGAAAATCGACCAGCTTTACTTAAGCCCGAGAAGCTGGCTCTATCTCTGGATTGAGAAAAAGCAAATGCAAACACCCTGGCTTGCCGCAGTGTCCAAGGTCATCCAAGATGATATCAGCAGCAACTATCATCGACAGAATAATGTCCGGGTCATTACTCCCGGAGTCGACACCAATTTTTTCAACCCTGACTGGTGCAGCCAGCATAGAGCGCTTCGCCGCCAGGAAGAACATATTGCCGATAATGAACTGGCGGTGCTTTTTGTCGGTTCAGAATTCAAAAGAAAGGGCCTGGATCGCCTGATTCCCGCTCTGGGGAAGAACATGAAACTCATCGTCCTCGGCAAGGGGGAAAAACATGCCCATTACCGAAAACTTGCCGAGAAGCATAATGTCGAGGATCGAGTATTTTTCAAAGGACTTTGTGATGACGTAAGAAAATATTATGCCCTTGCCGATGTTGTTGTGCTCCCTTCCCTTTCCGAGGCATTCGGCATGAGCATTCTCGAGGCCATGAGCTGCGGCATTCCGGTAATTGCCAGCCCCGACTCAGGGGTTTCAGCCCTTATCTGCCAAGAAGAAAACGGCTTTTTAGCCACAAGAACAGATGACATCTCCAATCTATTAAAACGGCTGGGCGATCCAGAATTGCGAAAACAAGTTGGAATTCAAGCCAGAAAAACCGCAGAAAATTACACCTGGGACAGCATCGCGGATTCGTACGAGAAACTGTATGAAGAAATCGTAACTGCCAAGGCCAAGAGGCTTTAGGCTTTCAGGCTGCTTCGTTCAATGCGCAAAAACGTCCTCTTAGCCCCAGACAACTAACAGCCTGCAGCCTAATAAACCTGTGTAATCATAATCCATCTGCAATGGTTATAATTTTATCAACAGCGTTTTGTACGGTGAATGGCGACCTTGCTTTTCTATAGGGGACTCCACCCTGCTGCCATTGTGCAAGGTACTCCCTGATCAAACACTTCAAGGCATCAAGATCATTCAAGTCAATCGTCCTCGATTCATTGGCCATAAGCATGGCATCTAATTCGGACCCTTTTTCAGCAATGCCGATAACCGGCCGGCCGGTCAGCAGATATTCATAATATTTCGAAGGGATATACTCATCGCAGATGATCCCCTCACCATGAATCAACAGCAGCACATCAGACTGACACATCGCCTCAAGCACCCGCAGTCTTCCTGATTTGCCGGTGGTCGGATCATATTCCAACCGCCCGTGTTCACGAAGCATTGTTCCCAGAGGAAAAGCCACCAGACTCTCACGTGAGACGGAATCGAGTTCTGCCCCATAGATATCGACACAGATGAAATCCTGCCATGGCGGATTTTCTTCAACCAACTCAAAAATCGCCTGAAAGAACATTTTCAGGTTTCTATTCGCTGCAAGCGACCCGAAATGACCGAAGTGGAT